>JAGNNA010000125.1 GCA_017990895.1 Reyranella sp. | reverse complement strand
TGTTCACCCTCCTGCTCTCGATCGAGTTCATCATGGTGATCATCATCGGCGGCGCCTTCGGGGTGCACGGCGCGGTGCTGGGCGCGATCTTCATCGTCATGGTCGATCCCTTCCTGACGGCGCTGAAAGACGACGTGCCGGTACTGGGCGCCAGCCTCGCCACCACGCTCGGCATGGCGCCGGATGCCGCGAGCAAGCTGCGCGACACCATGTCGGCGATCGGCTCGGCGGCCGGCCTCAAGGGCGCGATCTACGGCCTGATCATCATGATGTTCATCCTGTTCGAGCCCTACGGCCTCTACGGGCGTTGGCTCAAGGTGAAGCTCTTCTTCCAGCTGTTCCCGCTCTACAAGAAGGCGACTTTCAAGAGGCAGAAGACCTACGTGAAGTCGGAGCGCAACCGATGAGCTTCTTCACGGTCGACGGCATCTCGCTGCAGTTCGGCGGCCTCAAGGCGGTCGACAGCGTGAGCTTCAGCGTCGAAAAGGGCGAGATCTTCACCATCATCGGCCCCAACGGCGCGGGCAAGACCTCGATCTTCAACCTGATCTCGCGGCTCTACGATCCGACCTCGGGCAAGCTGTTCTTCGAGGGCCGCGACATCACCGAGGTGCCGCCGCACCAGATCGCCAAGCTCGGCATCGCCCGCACCTTCCAGAACATCGAGCTGTTCGAGAACGCCAGCATGCTGGCCAATCTCCTGGTCGGACGCCATTGCCACGCCACCACGCAGCTCTGGCAGGAGATCCTGTTCCTGCCCTCGGTCCGGCGCGCCGAGAAGGAGCACCGCCGCAAGGTCGAGGAGGTGATCGAGTTCCTCGACCTCCAGGCCTATCGAGACAAGCTGATCGCGGGCTTGCCGTACGGCGTGCGCAAGGTGGTCGAAGTCGCTCGCGCTCTCTGCTCGGAACCCAAACTGATCCTGCTGGACGAGCCCTCCTCCGGCCTGAACGTCGAGGAAACCGACGACATGTCGTTCTGGATCCGCGACATCCGGACCGAACTGGGCGTCACGGTGCTGATGGTCGAGCACGACATGAGCCTGGTGAACCGTGTGTCCGACCGCGTGCTGGCGCTGAACTACGGTAAGGTGCTGGCTTCCGGCACGCCGGCCGAGGTGCAGGCGCATCCCGACGTCATCGCCGCCTATCTCGGCGCCTGAGAGGAGCGGACATGAGCGACGAACCGATCCTCAAGGTCTCCAACATCGAGAGCTACTACGGCCCGATCATGGCGATCCGCGGCGTCAGCCTCGCCGTGCCGCGCGGCAAGATCATCACCGTGCTGGGCGCCAACGGCGCCGGCAAGACGACGATCCTCAAGACCATCTCGGGCGTGCTCGATCCGCTCAAGGGCACGATCGAGTTCGAGGGCAAGGCGATCCAGCGCATGGATGCCGACAAGATCGTGCGGCTGGGCCTCAGCCACGTGCCCGAAGGCCGCGAGGTGTTTCCCTTCCTTACGATCCGCGAGAACCTCGCGATGGGCGCCTTCCTGCGCACCGATCGGGATGGGGTCGCGCGCGACCTGGAGAAGGTCTTCGCCTACTTCCCACGCCTCAAGGAGCGCATCGACCAGCCCGCGGGCTCGCTGTCCGGCGGCGAGCAGCAGATGCTGGCGATCAGCCGCGCGCTGATGAACCGGCCGAAGCTGCTGCTGCTCGACGAGCCGTCGCTCGGCCTCTCGCCGCTGCTGGTGAAGGAGATCTTCAGCATCATCCGCCGCGTCAACGCCGAGGAAGGTACCTCGATCCTTCTGGTCGAGCAGAACGCCAAGATGGCGCTCGAGACGGCGCACTACGGCTACGTGCTCGAAGTTGGCCGGGTCGTGATGGACGATACCTGCGAGCGGCTGATGAGCAGCAAGGATATCCAGGAATTCTATCTCGGCGCCAAGGAAGAGAGCGCCCGCGGCGAACGCCGCTGGAAGAAGAAGAAGAACTGGCGCTGACGGGAACGAGGACACCATGCCCACCAAAGCGACGCTGACGGTTGCCGAGACTCTGCCCAAGAGCTTCGTGCTCTCCTGCAAGACGCGCGGCGACCGGCCGGCGATGCGCGAGAAGCTCTACGGCATCTGGAATGCGATTTCCTGGATGCAGTGGCTCGAGCGTTCGAAATCGATCACTTTCGCCCTGCACGAGATCGGCTTCCGGCCCGGTGATGTCGCCTCGGTGCTCGCCAACACGGTGCCGGAGTGGAACTACGCCGACTTCGGCATCCTGTGCGCCGGCGGCGTCTCGTCGGGCATCTACCCCACCGACTCGGCCAAGCAGGTCGAGTATCTGGTCAACGACTCCAAGACCTCGGTTCTGTTCGTCGAGGATGACGAGCAGCTCGACAAGGCGCTCGACGTGCGCGAGCGCTGCCCCACCTTGCGAAAGATCGTCGTGTTCGACATGGAGGGCCTGCGCACCTTCGACGACCCGATGGTGGTCTCGCTCGACGAGTTCATGGCGTCGGGCCGCAACTACGGTCAGGGTAAGGACGCGCTGTTCGAGGAGCTGGTCGCCTCTCGCAAGCCGGACGACCTCGCCATCCTGGTCTACACCTCGGGTACCACGGGCCCGCCCAAGGGCGCGATGCACAGCCACCGCAACGTGGTCTACACGATGCAGAACTGCATGCATCCCGAACTGTCGCTCTCCTGGTACGAGGGCGACGAGCGGCTGGCCTTCCTGCCGCTCTGCCATGTCGCCGAGCGCATCGCCGGCAGCTACTACTCCGTCGCGACCGGCGTCTGCAGCAACTTCGCCGAGAGCCCGGAGACGGTGCCCGATAATATCCGCGAGGTGCAGCCCACCCTGTTCGGCGCCGTGCCGCGCGTGTGGGAGAAATTCTACGCCGGCATCACGATCGCGCTGAAGGACGCCACGCCCCTGCAGCAATGGGCCTACCGGCGCGCGATCGCGGCCGGCCTCGCCATTGCCGATGCGCGGCTGGCGCGGCGTGAGCCCACCGCGCTCGAGAAGCTGCGCTTCCAGGCCGCCTACTGGCTGGTGTTGAAGAACATCCGCCGCATGATCGGCCTCGACCGTTGCCGCTGGCTGTTCACCGGCGCCGCGCCGATCTCGCCCGAGCTGATCCGCTGGTACCTGGCGCTGGGTCTCGACATGTACGAGGTCTACGGCCAGACGGAGAATTGCGGACTGGCGACGGCGATGCCGGCAAACGCCATCAAGCTCGGCACGGTCGGAAAGTCCGTGCCTTACGGCCAGGTCGCGATCTCACCGGCCGGCGAGATCCTGATCAAGGGCGACATGGTGTTCATGGGCTACCTGAACCAGCCCGAGAAGACCGCCGAGACGGTCGACAGGGACGGCTGGCTGCACACCGGCGACGTCGGCCTGATCGACGAGGAAGGCTACGTCAAGATCACGGACCGGATGAAGGACATCATCATCACGGCAGGCGGCAAGAACATCACGCCGTCGGAGATCGAGAACCTTCTCAAGGCGTCGCCCTACATCAGCGACGCCGTGGTGATCGGCGACAAGCGCGCCTACCTCACCTGCCTCGTCATGATCGAGCGCGAGACGGTCGAGAAGTTTGCCCAGGACATCGACGTGCCCTTCACCAACTACACCAGCCTGTGCCGCGCCAAGGAGGTCCAGGACCTGATCTGGTCGGAGATCGAGAAGGTCAACGCCAACTTCGCCCGGGTCGAGACGATCAAGCGGTTCTTCCTCATCGAGCAGCAGCTCACGCCCGAGGACGAGGAACTGACGCCGACCATGAAGCTGAAGCGGTCGTTCGTGAACACGAAATACAAGGACCAGATCGACGCCATGTACCGGCCGCAAGCGGCCTGAGCGAGGCGGCCGGGGTTCGTAGAGTTCCTGAAAGCGTAGTGGAGGAAATAGTAGCGATGCGTTCGTTCAGCGTAAGTGCCGCCCTTCTGGGCGGAGTACTGGGTCTCGCCGCCCTGCCGGCGGTGGCCCAGCAGACCAAGGTCACCAACCAGGGCATCACGCCCACCGAGATCGTCCTCGGCACACACCAGGACCTGTCGGGTCCGATCAAGTCCTGGGGCGTTCCCGTCACCAACGGCATGAAGATGGCCGTCGAGGAGATCAATGCAGCGGGCGGAATCAACGGCCGCAAGCTGAAGCTGATCGTGGAGGACGTGGGCTACGATCCCAAGCGCGCCGTCCTCGCCACCCAGAAGCTGGTCGAGAAGGACAAGATCTTCGCCATGCTGGCGCCGCTGGGCTCGCCCACGGTGCTCGCCGCCCAGGACATCCTGCTCGAGGCCGGCATCCCGCAACTCTTCCCGGTCACGTCGGCCGAGTTCACCTACAAGATGGACCCGAAGAACCCGCAGGACAGGCTGAAGTTCAACAACGTGCCGCCCTATACCGAGAGCGTGCGCGCCGGCGCCCGGCATCTCATGCAGGAAAAGGGCAGCAAGAAGCCATGCGTGCTCTACCAGGATGACGAGTTCGGCAAGAACGTGCTCGACGGCTTCAACCAGGCCGTTGCCGACGCCAAGCTGACCGCCGCGTCGGTCACCAGCTACAAGCGCGGCGCCTCCGATTTCTCCTCGCAGGTCGCCAAGATGAAGTCGGACGGCTGCGACCTCGTCGTTCTCGGCACCATCGTGCGCGAGACGGTCGGCGTCATGGCCGAGGGTCGCAAGATCGGCTTCGCGCCGGTCTATTTCGGCAGCACGGCCGCCAACGTTGTGGAGGTCCCCGCGCTCGGCAAGGACGTGACCGAGGGCTTCTATGCCGTTGGAGGCATGGAGATCCCCTATCGCGACACCTCGACGGGCAAGGCCAAGGAGTGGGCCGAGGCCTACTACAAGCTCTACAACATGGAACCGAATACCCAGTCGGCGTTGGGCTACAACGATGTCATGACCTTCGCCCACTATGCCAGGCTGGCGGGCAAGGACCTGACCGGCGCAAAGTTCCTGGCAGCGATGGAGTCCGGCGATGTCTTCCAGGACATCTTCAACTCGCCGCCGGTGAAGTTCTCCTCGACCCAGCACCTGTCGGCCACCGTCTACCTGCTGCAGCAGATCAAGGACGGCCGCTGGGTGGTCCTGAAGCGCGACCTCAAGAACTGAGTGCAGCCCCTTAGATGACCAAGGCCCGGGCATGACCCGGGCCTTTTCTTTTGCATTCCGGAATCTTCCGTTTCGCCGTGCATAATCCCTGCGAAACTGCTCTACTTCCGACCAAGTCGCAGAAAGCGACGACGGACCGGGTCGTGTGCGCCACCCGCCGCAACGTCAGAAGAGCGCAGCAGTGGAGGAAACGGACTATGCATCTCAAGGCATTCGCGGTGACGCTTGCCTGCACGACGACGCTGGCGATGATGCCGGCGGTCGCACAGACCAAGGTCACCAACCAGGGCATCACGCCGACCGAGATCGTGATCGGCACCCATCAGGATCTTTCCGGCCCCATCAAGACCTGGGGCGTCCCGGTCGCCAACGGCATGAAGCTCGCCGTCGAGGAAATCAACGCCGCGGGCGGCATCAACGGCCGCAAGCTCAGGCTCATCATCGAGGACAGCGCCTACGACCCGAAGAAGGCCGTGCTCGCCAGCCAGAAGATGATCGAGAAGGACAAGGTCTTCGCCATGATCGGCGGCATGGGCTCGGCGCCCGTGATCGCCGCGCAGGACATCCTGTTCGACGCCGGCGTGCTGCAGCTCTTCCCGCTGACGGCCGCCGAGTTCACCTACAAGTTCGACGCCGGCAAGCCGCAGGAGCGCCTGAAGTTCAGCAACCTGCTGCCTTATGTCGAGAGCACCCGTGCGGCCGTGAAGTACATGGTCGAGTGGAAGAAGCCCACGAAGCCCTGCCTGATGTACCAGGACGACGAGTACGGCAAGAACGTCCTCGACGGCTTCACCCAGCAACTCGACGCCATGAAGCTGAAGCCCGCGTCGATCACCACCTACAAGCGCGGCGCGTCCGACTTCAGCGCCCAGGTCGCCAAGATGAAGGCCGACGGCTGCGACCTGGTGGTGCTGGGCACCATCCTGCGCGAGACGATCGGCGCCATCGCCGAAGCGAAAAAGCTCGGGTGGGACGTCACCTTCCTCGGCGCGACGCCGACCAACATTCCCGACACGATCACGCTCGGCAAGGAAGTGGTCGAGGGCTTCTACGCCGCCGGCGCCTTCGAGACCCCCTACGCCGACACGGCCAAGGGCAAGGTCAAGGACTGGGTCGAGGCCTACAAGAAGATGTTCGGTACCGACGCCAACACGCAGTCCGTCATCGGCTACAATGCGGTCATGACCTTCGCGCACTACGCCAAGCTCGCGGGCAAGGATCTGACCGGCCAGAAGATGCTCGATGCCTTGGAATCGGGCAATCCGTACCTCGACATCTTCAACTCGCCGCCCAGCAAGTTCTCCAAGACCAACCACCTCGCGAACACCATCACGCAGGTGCAGCAGGTCAAGAACGGCCGCTGGGTCGTCATCAAGGAAGGCCTGGGCTTCTAGCCCCTGTCGCCTCCCACGGAACGGAAAACCCGGACGGTCGCCCGTCCGGGTTTTTCATGGGGACCGGGGACCGGCGTCAGACCGGCGGCACCGGCACCTTGTTACGGCGGAGTTCCTGCTGCAGCACCGGAATGGCGGCGCCTGTCTGGCCCTCGTGGCATTGCGCGATCGCCACGCGCGCCGAGAGGTCGGCGTCGGTGTTGTCCTGGTCGCCGGCGCTGTCGCCCATGCCACTCGCAACATACTCGCCATAGGCCCAGCTGAGCTTGGTGCAATAGGCGGCGGCCTGGGCCGCCGTCATGCCGGGCGGCGGACCGCTCGCCGTCTGGGTGCAGGCCGTCGCGAGGAGCGGCACAAGGATCAGGCTGCCGAAATACCGAAATGAACTCATGGAGCCGGTACCTCGACCTTGTTGTTGCGCAGCTCCCGCTGCAGCACCGGAATGCCCGCAGCGGTATTGCCGTCCTGGCACTGGGCGACTGCGACACGGGCATCGATGTCGGACTGGCCACCGCCCCGGCCGACACCGCCCATCGACGTGGGGAGGCCGGCAACATACTCGCTGTAGACTGTCGTGAGCTTCGCGCAATAGGCCGCGCCCTGCGCAGCCGTCATGCCCGGCGGCGGTCCGCCCGCAGTCTGTGTGCAGGCGGCCAGAACGACCGGCGCCACCACACACCCGAGAACACTCGTCCACTTCTCCATGCGATCCTCCACGAGGATACGCTAACGCAGCACGCGTTTAGCCGCTATGTTCCCATCGCAATGAGCGATGAACTTTCCGGGAGAGTGGCGGTCGTCACCGGCGGCGGTTCGGGCATCGGCGCCGCCTCGGCGGCCCTGCTCGCCGCAGCGGGTGCCGCCGTAATCGTGGCCGACCTGGCCGAGGGCTCGAAAGAGACGCAGGTCGGCCGCTTCGTAACGCACGACGTCGTGTCGGAGGAGTCCTGGCAGTCCCTGCTGGCTGACATCCTCCGGCGCGAAGGCCGGCTCGACATCATGGTCAACAATGCCGGCATCTCCGGCGGTGCGGGGAATCCCGAGACCACGACCGTCGAGAACTGGCAGAACGTCCAGGCGATCAACTCCGAGGGTGTTTTCCTCGGCTGCAAGTACGCCATCCAGGGCATGAAGCATCTCGGCGCGGGCAAGACTGAGTCGTCGGGATCGATCGTCAACATCTCCTCGATCGCCGGGCTGGTGGGTGGCGCCGGCCCCACCGCCTACACGGCCAGCAAAGGTGCGGTGCGGCTGCTGAGCAAGAGCGTGGCGCTCTACTGTGCGGAGCAGAAGTACGGCATCCGTTGCAATTCGGTTCATCCGGGCGGCGTCGACACACCGATCTTCAATCCGCTGTGGCAGGCGGTCGGCCACGAACAGGGCAAGGCCTTCTTGGGCTCCCGCCATCCAATCGGCCGCATGGCGGAGCCGCGGGACCTGGGCGAGCTCGTCCTGTGGCTGGCCTCGGACCGCTCCTCCTTCGTCACCGGTGCCGAATTCACCTCCGACGGCGGCATCACCGCCGGCCTTATGAGGAGGTCGCTCCTTGCCCCGTCTTGAGAACAAGGTCGTCCTGCTGAGTGGCGGCGCCTCCGGAATCGGCGCCGCGACCGCCCGGATGGTCGTCCACGAGGGCGGCAAGGCCGTCTTGGCCGACCGCGACGAGGCCCGAGGCCAGGCGCTCGCAGCCGAGCTGGGCGCTTCGGCGCTTTTCGTGCCGCTCGACGTCGTTCAGGAAGAGAGCTGGCAGGCCGCTATTGCGGCGTCGGTCGAGAAGTTCGGCGCGCTGCACGGGCTGCTGAACGCCGCCGGCGTGGGTGTCCGCAATTCGATCGAGGACTGCACCCTGGCGGAATACCGCAGGATCAACGACATCAACTCGCTGGGCACTTTCCTCGGCTGCAAGCACGCCATCCCGGCGATCAAGGAGTCGGGCGGCGGCTCGATCGTGAACATCTCCTCGGTGCTGGGCCTGCGCGGCGCGTCCTACGCCATGGCCTACTGCGCCTCCAAGGGCGCGGTGCGCACTCTCACCAAGAACGTGGCGCTGCATTGCGCCCAGCAGAAGTATAACATCCGCTGCAATTCCGTGCACCCGGGCTATATCGAAACGCCGATGATCGCCCCGAGGCTCGACACCAACGTCGGCAACATGAGCGGCCGCCAGGCGCTGGAGGAACTCCATCCGCTCGGCCGCCTGGGCCGGGCCGACGAGGTGGCGCACATGATCCTATTCCTGCTGTCCGACGAGTCGACGTTCTCGACGGGATCGGAGTTCGTCTGTGACGGTGGATTGACCGCGTAGGTCGAAACAGAAGGGTCCTTCGCTTCGCTCAGGATGACAACGGGCTGGAAGTGGCGCAGTGCGCCAATCCCAACAAAGCTGTCATCCTGAGCGAAGCGAAGGACCTTTCACCTTTTGTCAAGACTTCATCCCCGTGATCGACCCCGAGACCGCTCGCGGGTCGCGCCTGGGCCAGCGGCCGGCTTCCACCTGGACGATGAAGTCGCCGACGATGCGGTTGAACTGATCGGGGTCTTCGAGGTTGATGGTATGGCCGCAATTCGGCATCACCGCCAGCGCCGCCGTCGGGATCTCGCGCTTCATCAGCATCGACGGCGCGAGGCAGGGCCAGTCCTCGTCGCCGGTCAGAACCAGCGTCGGCACCGTCATCGCGCGCATCTTGTCCACCAGGTCATAGAGCGAAGGCCGCTCGCCCTGGCAGCCAAGCTGGGTATTGGCCGACCCCAGCGCCGAATGCTCGGCCAGCGCCTTCTTGAACTCGGCGAAGCCGCGCGGGTCCTTGTTCTCGAACTGCACCCGCGTTGGGCCATAGGCGTACTTTTCTGCGAAGGCCGCCATGCCTTCGTCCCGCAGCGACTTCGCGACGACGGCGACCTCAGCCTTGAACTTCGCGGTCTCATGCTTCTCCGCGCCGTAGCCGACGCCCGCCACGACCAGCGAGCGCGCCCGCGTGGCATGACGGAAGCCAAAGTGGAGACTGGCGAAGCCGCCCATCGACAGGCCGACCACATGGGCCTTGTCGATCCCGAGGTGGTCCATCACCGCCAGAATATCGTCGGTTGCGCGGTTCTGGCTGTAGCTCTCGGGCTTCTCCGGAACGTCGGACGGCGGATAACCGCGCGCGCCGTAGGTAATGCAGCGATAGCGCTGGCCGAAGTGACGCATCTGCATTTCCCACGAGCGATGATCCGCGGCGAACTCGTGCACGAAGACGATGGGCGCCCCCTCTCCCGTCTCCTCGAAATAGAGCTTCATGCCATCGTCCGTCGTCGCGTACGGCATCGGTCGATCTCCTCTTCGCCCCCCTACCTCGCACGGGCCGGGGTCTGCAAGCGTAGGGCCAATCCCTAGAAACCTTCATGCGCCTCAGATGCGGAATGATGGCGCCGTAATGCTAAGCTAACAATATGAGCGAAATCGGTACCGGCCTGCAGAACGCATCAGGCATCCGCGCCGCCGTCGAGCGGGCGGGCTATGCCTTCGTCGAAGCCTCCGACATGCGGACGGCCCTCGCCCGCTTCGGATCGCTCGCCGACTGGCCGGCCTTCGCCGAGAGCTGGAACGATCTCGAAGTCGACACCTACATGGGTGATGGAGGCCGCTACCGGAAGCGCCGCTTCGGCGTCTATGCTGCGGAACGCCAGGGTGCGATCGTGCGCGGGCCGCACCAGCCGCATTACCAAGGCCTCGACTACAATAACCTGAACGGCGGCGTCGAACGGTGGTTCAAGCCGGTGACCGACGAGATTGGCAACGGCGCCTCGATGCGCACCATCCTCGAATATTGCCGCGCACTGTTCGGCCGCCTCGCGCCCGACTCGAAGCATTGGCACATCGAGGTTCATCAGTTCCGCATCGAGGCCAAGACCGGCGTGGCCGGCAAGCCGACGCCCGAGGGCATGCACCGCGACGGAGTCGACTACGTGCTCGTGCTGCTGATCAACCGCCGCAACATCGCCAGCGGCACCACGACGGTGCACGATCTCGACAAGCGTGCGCTGGGCAGCTTCACCCTCACCGATCCGCTCGATGCCGCGCTCGTCGACGATTCCCGCTGCTATCACGGCGTCACGCCGGTCGAGCCGGAGAACCCGGCCCTACCCGCCTATCGCGACGTGCTGGTGGTGACGTTCAAGAAGAAACCCTGACGGTAAGGATCCTTCGCTTCGCTCAGGATGACAAAAATTCCGTGTCATCCTGAGCGAAGCGAAGGATCCTTACTCTTCTCATGCCGCGATGTTCATGTGCGCGAGCGTGCAACTTACCGCGAAGATCGGGACCGGTTCACAGAAATCGATCGTTCCTTTCGCCCCCTTCGCGGCGGCAGCGGCTGCGATGAAGGTGCGGATCTCGAAGCCGCCCTGCCCGGCCTCGCGGTAGATTTCAGCATCGGAATAGGACAGAAGCGCCTCGCGGTCGTTGGCCGACCAGCGGCGCAGGAACTCATAATCCCATTCCTGATTGATCTTCCCTGAGTCCGGCGTGGCCGGCCAATGCGAAAGGCCGCCCGTGCCGATCAGCGCGATGCGCTCCGGCACCGCGTCGGCCGCCCTTCGCAGCGCCTCACCGAAGGCCCAGGCGCGCGCCAGCGGCGCAAGCGGCGGGCCCTGGCAGTTGATGTTGGCCGGCACGATCGGCAGGTCGTAGTCAGGGGTGAGGAAGTGCAACGGCACCGAGATGCCGTGATCGAACTTCCATTCCTCGGCATAGGCCACGTCGACCGTCTGCATGACGTTCTCGATCAGCCGGCGCGACAGGGCCTTGTTGCCCGGCACGGTCGTGCGCCGGATGCGCAGGAACGCCTCGTCCTCGATCGGGCCGTGATAGCTGTCGGCCATGCCGATGGCGAAGGCCGGCATGTTGTTCATGAAGAAGTTGGCGAAGTGCTCGGCGGCGATCACCACCAGCGCATCGGGCCGGGTGGCGCGAATCTCGTCGCCCATGCGTCGGAAAGCTCTCTCCAGCGCCTGCCGCGTCTGGGTATCGGCGCGCTCGGCGCGGCCGGTCATGCCGGGTGCGTGAGAACAGGCGCCGCAATAGACCAGGGGCATCAGCGTGTCTCCCGTTCTGCCTTGAGGCGCGCATCGTGCGCCTCGACGCCTTCGTAGCCGGTGGCGGCGTAGACGCCCTCGCGTACCGGCCCGTACTGCCGCAGCCCCTCCCGCATCCGTTCGAGGTAGTCGGTCCACTCGATGCGGTGCAGGGCGGCGAAGTGCATCAGGAGCTGGCCGTTGACGCCCAGCACATAGAGAAGCCCGATATCGGGCTTCTTCAGGGCGTCGATCTCCTCCTGCGTGAGATCGTAGTCAGCGAGCACGGTGTCGCGCTCATCGGCGTAGCGCTGCCGCGTGCGCGGATCGCGGTTGAGCTGATAGATCAGCTTCTGGACCTGGTAGAGGCTCATCCCCAGCCCTCCCGCGATTCCGGACGCAGGGATCAGCCGCCGCTGCCGATGGTGACGCCAGCATCGGCGATGATCGTCTGGCCGGTGATGAAGGCGCCTGCCTTGCCGGCCAGCATCACCGCGATGCCACCGATATCGTCCGGCTCGCCGATTCGGCCGAGCGGCGCGCCCTTGAGGCGGACGGCGAGGTACTTGGGGTCATCCCACAGCGCCTTGGCGAAGTCGGTCTTCACCAGGCCCGGGGCGATCGTGTTCACGCGGATATTGTCCTTGCCGTACTCGACCGCGAGGTTGCGTGCGAGCTGCATGTCGGCGGCCTTGGAGATGCCGTAGGCGCCGATCACGGGCGTGCCGCGCACGCCGCCGATCGACGAGACGATGATGATCGAGCCGTCCTTCTTGGCGCGCATGTCGGGCAGGCAGAAGTTGATCAGCCACATGCTCGACAGGATGTTGTTATGCATCACCTTCATGAACACGTCGTCGGGCAGCTTCTCGTTCGGCCCGTAATAGGGGTTCGAGGCGGCGTTGCAGACCAGGATGTCGACCGGGCCGAGCTGCTTTCGCGTCTCGGTAATCAGATTCTCGCACTGCGCCTTGTCGGAGATGTTGCAGGGAATAAC
>JAGNNA010000485.1 GCA_017990895.1 Reyranella sp. | reverse complement strand
GGTTGAAGTCGCGGCAGGAGCGGCTCGGCCGGCGTCTCCTGCAGCACGAGGTTCAGGATTTCGGCGATCAGCAGCTTGCGCCCGGCGGGCTCGGCGGCGATCACCTCCAGCGCAGCGCGTCGTCCCGCCTGGCCGAGCGTGTAGTCGAACTCCACCGGCTCATCGAGCGCCGTCGAGAAGCCATCCTGGATGAGCTGGGCACAGAGGTCCGTGGGATTGCCGACGCCGAAGCCGCAGATCAGGCGGATCGCGTTCGTCGCGGCATGAGCACGGCCGCCGATCAACGCTGCTGCAGCCATCGCAGCAGCCCCACGCAGCGCGTCGCGTCGGTCCAGCGTCATGCGCCGATGATAGTTCAACGGGCCAGGGCCGTCTCGCTGGCCGGGTCGCCGGCGATGCGGCTGTGCCACATGATGCGCTTCTGGGTCATGTCCCACGGCGTGGCCTGGTGCAGCAGGCAGCGATTGTCCCACAGCACGGCATCGCCCGGCGACCAGTCGTGATGATAAATCCGCGGCGGCTGGCAGGCGAAGTCGATCAGGTCCTGCAGGAAGCGCTCGGACTCGGCCGGCTCCAGGCCGGGAATGGCGTAGGCATGGCGGCCGATCAGCAGCGACTTGCGGCCAGTCTCAGGGTGCGTCTTCACCAGGGGCCGCAACGGCACCGGCCCGTCGTGCAGCCCGTAGCCGCTGTATTCGCCGTCGGCCTTCTTCGTCTCGTGGCCGAGCTTCGACTGGCTGTAGTGCAGCGAGTGACGGGCATGCAGAGTCTCGACGAGCGCCTTGCGCGCCTCGTCCAGCGCGTCGTAGGCCGCGCGCATGTCGGCGAAGCCGGTCTGGCCGCCGAGAGTCGGGACTACCTCGGCGCTGAACACCGCGCCCTTGGCCTGGACAGGCATGTAGGTGCTGTCGGCATGCCAGCCCATGTTGCCCTTCAGGATCTTCATCATGTCGTCGTTGTCGGTCTCGACCCGCAGGCTGCCGTCGGCGCGCACGTTGCTGATCGCGGCCATCTCGAACTCGAGCGGCCCGAAGCGGCGGGCGAAGGCGATCTGCTCCTCGCGCCGGAGGTGCTGGTCGGGAAAGACGAGGAGAGCGTACTCCAGCCACGCCGAATGCAGTTCGCGCCATCCGGCATCATCGAGGTCGGCGAGTTTCACGCCGGTGATGACGGCGCCGAACGTGGCGTCGAGCGGGGCGATGTCGAAGGCGCGTGCCATGCGAATCCTCCTGGTCGGTGTCGCCAGTGTAACGCGTTCGCCCCAAAAGAGAACGGCCGGGCAATGCCCGGCCGTTCGTGGCTTTCGATGTGGTCCCGGGATTACTGGATCACGATCTCGACACGGCGGTTCTGCGGCTCGCGAACGTTGGGGCCGGTCTGCACCAGCAGGCCCTGTTCGCCGCGGCCGAGGACAGCGATGTTGGTCGCCGGCACACCCTCGCGGACCAGTGCGTCCTTGACGGCGTTGGCGCGGCGCAGCGACAGCGCCATGTTGTAGCTCTCCGAGCCCGACGTGTCGGTGTGACCCGTCGCGGTGATGCGCGCGTTGCCCTTCTGCTTGTAGGCCGAGGCGGCCTGGCGGATGGTGGTCAGCGCCTGGTCGCTCAGGTTCGAGCGATCCCAGTCGAAGAACACCATGAAGGACGGCGGCGTGACCGGCGCGGCTGCAGGCGGCGGCGGCGGGGCCGCGGCCGGCCCGCCGAACTTGTAGGCGACGCTCAACATGGTCGTGATGTTGTTGTTCTGGTACCTGCCCGGATTCGTCGTGCCGTAGTAGCGGCCGTCGAGATTGACGCGGAAGTTCTGGTCGACGTTCCAGCCCAGGCCGACGATGCCCTGGTAGGCGAACTGCGTGCTGCAGAGCGAGCAGCCGTTGATCGAGGAGTCGGCGAAGGCGATACCGGCGCCGGCACCGATATAGGGGGTGACAGTCGCGCCCGGCATGAAGTCGTAGAGCAGGTTGGCCATGATCGCGAGCTGTTCGATGCGGCCGCTGGTATTGCTGAAGATGTTGCCGAAGTTGGCAGTGCCGCGGCCGTTGTTGGACCGGAACACGCCTTCCAGCTCTACGCGAGGACCGACGAAGTCGTAGCCCACGAAGCCGCCGGCCGCGAAGCCGAGGTCCATGTTGTAGTTGTTATTGTTCAGCAGCCAGTTCAGGCCGCCTTCACCGCCGATGTAGATACCGGGGTTGGACGGGCCGGGACTCCACATCGACTGCGCGTTGGCGGCCATGGGTACAGCCATCAATGCTGCAGCAGCGAGAAGTGCCTTCTTCATTTTCAAAATCCCTCTTTGGGTGACCGCGTCCGGGCTGACGGACGCATGACTGACCAACGAGGGTTGCCTGATTTAAGTTGCCGTTACCCGGGAACCGGACGGCGCTGTGCCCGCGACCGTGGCCACAGGGCAACAGTTCGGCACGTTTACTGCACGAACACGCTCACTGCATGAACCAGCCATGGCTGACCACCGCAGACTGGCCGCTGTGCACCGTGGTCTTGGCCGCAGCATAGAACAGCACGGCGTCGGCCACGTCGTCAGTCGTGGTGAACTGGCCGTCGATCGTGTCCTTGAGCATCACGTTCTTGATGACCTCTGCCTCGGTGATCTTCAGTTCGGCCGCCTGCTCGGGGATCTGCTTTTCGACCAGTGGCGTGCGCACGAAGCCCGGGCAGACGACGTTCGACGCGACGTTGTACTCCGCGCCTTCCTTGGCCAGCACCTTGCTGAGGCCGATCAGTCCGTGCTTCGCCGTCACGTAGGGGGCCTTGAGCTTGGAGGCTTCCTTGGAATGCACCGAGCCCATGTAGATCACGCGGCCGTACTTCGCGGCGTACATGTGCTTGAGGCAGGCCTTGGTGGTGAGGAAGGCGCCGTCGAGGTGGATCGACAGCAGCTTCTTCCAGTCGGAGAAGGGGAAGTCGACCAGCGGCTTCACGATCTGGATGCCGGCATTGCTGACCAGGATGTCGATCTTGCCGTACCTGGCGATGGTGTCGGCGACGCCCTTTTCGACCTGCGCCTCGTCGGTGACGTTCATGGCGACGGCGAAGGCATCGCCGCCCTTGGCCTTGATTTCGTTGGCCGTCGCGGTCGCGGCATCGAGATTGAGGTCGGCAATCACCGGCGTGCCGCCCTCGGCGGCGAGGCGCAGGGCAATTTGCTTGCCGATGCCGGAGGCGGCGCCGGTGACGATGGCAATTCTTCCCGTGAAACGCGACATTGGCTGATCCTTCTCTGTGCCGGTTACTTTGCGAGATAGTCGAAGACCACTTCACCGAGGCCCAGCGTCAGGTCGGTGACATAGTGGCTGGCCGAGACGACCTCCCGCACCGGCAGGCGCGAGACGTCGCACATGGCATGATCG
>JAGNNA010000484.1 GCA_017990895.1 Reyranella sp. | reverse complement strand
CCCAACATCTTTGCGACACCCATCATCGGTCTCCCTTGTTGACCTTCCCCATCACTCGTCCGCGAACTGCTGCAGGAAGCGCTGGGCGCGCTCCGTCTGCGGCGCATCGAAGAAGGCCGACCCCGGCGCCGCCTCGACGATCTCGCCTCGATCCATGAACACGGTGCGCGTGCCGACATGGCGTGCGAAGCCCATCTCGTGCGTGACGACCAGCATGGTCATGCCTTCGCGCGCGAGCTGGCGCATGACCGCCAGGACTTCGCGGCGCAGCTCGGGATCGAGCGCGCTGGTTGCCTCGTCGAACAGCAGGACCTTGGGCGACATGGCCAAAGCGCGGGCAATCGCCACGCGCTGCTGCTGGCCGCCCGACAGGCGCGCGGGATAGGCGTCACGCTTCTCGAACAGATCGACCTTCTTCAGGAGCGACTCGGCGATGGTGACGGCCTTGTCCCTGGGCATCTTCTTCACGCGGATCGGCGCTTCGATCAAGTTCTGCAGTACCGACATGTGCGGCCACAGATTGAAGTGCTGGAACACCATGCCGATTTCGGAGCGCACCTCGCGAGCCGCGGCCTTGACCTGCTTGTTCGGTGACGGCGTCGAAATGGGTACGCCTTCCATCACCACGCGGCCCTCGCTTGGCTCCTCCAGAAGCGCAAGGCAGCGCAGCAGCGTCGTCTTGCCAGAACCCGACGGGCCCACGACGCAGACGACGTCGCGCTCCAGGACGTCCAGCGACACACGGGTCAGCACCTGGTTGGCGCCGAAGCGCTTGGTGATGCCATCCGCGAGGATGAGGGGGCTCGTGCTGCTCATGTCACTCCATAAGCAATTCCTATGCCGCTCGATTGAAGACTGCCGGATCGGCAGGGGTTTTGCTAGTAGATGTCGGTGGAATTGCCCGAATAACCGATAACGGCTGTTTATAGAGTATGGACGTCAAGCTCCTCGAAGCCTTCCGGGCGGTGGTCGATCACCGGTCCATGACCGCCGCCGCGGGCGCAATGGGCGTGACCCAGCCCGCTGTCAGCACCCAGATCGCGCGCCTGGAGGAGACGGTGGGTTTCCCGCTTTTCGAGCGAGCCAACGGCCGGTTGAAGCCGACGCCGGAAGGCGTTTTGTTCTATGCTGAAGCGAGCCGCGTGCTGGGCGAGGTCGACCGGCTGCAGGCCGCTACGGCGCAGATCCGCGAGGGCCAGTCGGGGCGGCTGGTGATCGCCAGTCACCCTTCGGCCGCCATCTCGCTGCTGCCCAACCTCGTGGCACAATTCCTGGCCGAGCGTCCTGGCGTGTCGGTGAGGCTGATCTCGCGCCATTCCGACGTGGTGAGCCAGCTCCTGCCGACCGAGAGTTTCGACATCGGCATCGCCGAGCTGCCGATCGACGAGAGCCAGGTCGAGGTTCGGCGCTACGCGATGCGCTGCGTCGCCATCCTGCCGCCGCGCCATGCGCTCGCCTCGCACAAGCTGCTGACGCCGAAACTGCTGGGCCCGCACCCGATGGTGATGCCGGCGCGCTCGCACCAGGTGCCCAATCGCATCCGCGGCGTCTTCTCGGCGGTGGGCGCATCCATCAACGCCGTGGTCGAGGCCGAGTTCTTCGCCAGCCTCTGCGGCCTCGTGGCCGCGGGCGCCGGATGGTCGATCGTCGATCCGCTGTCGGCGCGCAGCTTTGAGCATCTCGGGCTCGTGACGCGGCCCTTCGAGCCGGCGGTCACCTACGAGATCGGTGCCTTCCATCGCCGCGACCGCGAGCCCTCGGTGCTCGCGACCGCGTTCCTCGACATGCTCGACGACAAGTTGAAAGGGTAAGCCTATGCGTCTCGACGCCAATTTGATGGGCCGCCTCGCGGCCGACGAGGCGCTGTGGCGCGACTTCAACGACATTTGCGATTGCGGTGGTCGTCTTTCGGGCACGGAGAGCGAAAAGAAGGCTTTCGCGCTGCTGCGCGAGCGGGTGCGTGCAGCCTCGCCAGCCAATTCGGGCCGGTCGATCCCGGTGCCGTACAATGGTTGGCAGGCGAAGTCGGCGACGCTGAGGCTGCCCGGCGGCACTTTCGCGCGCTGCCATCCGCTGGTGCGCACCATTGCGACACCGGGCCTGACGGCCGAGGTGATCGACCTCGGGCGCGGGACGCCCGACGAGTTCGAGGCGCACAAGGCGGAGATCGCCGGCCGGATCGTGCTGGTACGGCACGAGCTGATGTTCGCGGCCGGCACGATCCATCGCCGGCGCAAGTACGACATGGCGCGCGCCCATGGCGCCGTCGGGTTCCTGATCGGTGGGCCATTGGCCGGCCATGTGGTGGCGGGATCCTCCGGCCGCGACAGCGGCGACGGCATTCCCGCGCTCGGCATTTCCCCCGAAACGGCCGCGAAGCTGGCCCGCCGTTCGACGGGCTTCCCAACCGTCACGATCGCCATCGAGACGGCGGAGGGGCCGGGCGAAACCGAGACGCTGGTGTTCGACTATCCCGGCCAGACCGACGAATGGGTCGTGCTGTCGGCCCATGTCGACGGCCACGACCTGGCCGAAAGCGCCATGGACAACGGCACGGGCCTTGCCGCGGTGCTGGCGGTGACGCGTGCGCTATCGCCCGAGGTGGCGACGTGGCGGCGTGGCTTGCGCGTCATGTTCTTCAGTGTCGAGGAATGGGCGCTGACGGGCTCGGCGCAATACGTGCAGGCACTGGGCGAGGCCGAGCGCGCGAAGATCGCGCTCAACGTCAATCTGGATTCAGTGGCGGGCAGTCCGAACCTCGCCGCGCTCACCAGCGGCTATGCCGGCGTCGAGCCGTTCCTTCTGGGCGTTGCCGAGGCCAATGGCCAATCCTTGCGCACCGTGCGGCCGCTGATGACCAATTCCGACCACGCGAACTTCGCGGCGGGCGGCATCCCGGCGATCCGGCTGGTGGCGGGTTTCGACGATCCCAACGCCCATCTGCGCGTCGTGCTCACGCCGGCCGACACGCGCGACAAGGTTGCACAAAGCGAGCTGCGGCAGGCGACGCTGCTGACGGCCGCATTTGTTGCCGCCGCCTGCAACGCCGATCCGGCCGAAGCCGCGGCGTGGCGGCGTTGAGAGGTCAAGCCGGGCGCAGGCCGTCCTTGGGATAGACGCCGCCAGCGTCCTTGATGGCCTGCTTGTAGTTCTTCTCGGAGTTGAACGGCTCCATCTTGGGATAATCCCTCGACTTGCCCCGGCGAATCTCGCCGGTCGAGGGTGTCACGATCAGCAGCTCGCCCTTGCGGCCGAGCAGCGGGATCTCCCGCTTCCAGCGCGAGAAGGTCCGCCGCGCCGTGGCGGAGAAGGTGACGTAGGTGTCGAACTCGTCCTTGTCCTTGACGAACAGCGCCTCGTAGGTGGCGATGAACTCCTCGACGAACTTGC
>JAGNNA010000483.1 GCA_017990895.1 Reyranella sp. | reverse complement strand
CCTGACCCTCGTCGCGATAGGCCCAGCACGTGTCGGGCGGAAGGGTGAGGGCGACCTCGCCGTCGTTGTGGCGGGCCGCAGTGCCGAGCTCCAGCACCTCGACCTTCTGGCCGCCGAACTCGACGTCGTAGATCGTCTGCATGCCCTGGTAGCGCCGTTCGGTCACCCGCCCGGTGAAGCTGTTGGCGGGGCCGCGCTCACCCAGGCGAATGTTCTCCGCGCGCAGCGCCACGCGCGCGTTGTCGCCGGGACTGAGCGGCTGGGGCGTCCAGGCGGCGATCCGACCGGCGGCGCCGAGGTCGATGACGGCCTGGTCGCCGTTGCGCTCCAGCACCTTGCCCTTGAGCACGTTCGAGGCGCCGGTGAAGTTGGCGACGAAGGAATCGGCCGGTCTGTTGTAGATCTCGCCCGGGGGCGCCATCTGCAGCAGCTTGCCGTCCTTCATGACGCCGATCCGGTCGCCCAGCACCACGGCCTCGGACTGGTCGTGCGTCACGTAGAGGCCGGTCATGCCGGTCATCTTCAGGATGCGGCGCAGTTCGTCGCGCAGGCGGATGCGCAGCTTCGAATCGAGGTTGGACAGCGGCTCGTCGAGCAGCAGGAGCTGCGGCCGGTAGACGAGGCTGCGCGCCAGCGCGACGCGCTGCATCTGGCCGCCAGACAGCGACGTCACCGGCCGCTGCGCGTATTCGCCGAGGCCGACCAGTTCGAGCGTCTCGCGGACCTTGGTCTCGATGTTGCCGCCGCTGTCGGCGCCCTTGCGGCGATACTTCAGTGGATAGGCGACGTTCTGGTGCACCGTCATGTGCGGCCACACCGCATACGACTGGAACACCATGCCGATGTCGCGTTCGCGCGGGCTGACCAGCGTGCCGCGCTCGGGCTCCGAGACGACGCGGCCGCCGATCGAGATGCGGCCGCCGGTCGGATGTTCGAGGCCGGCGACGCAGCGCAGGGTCGTGGTCTTGCCGCAGCCCGAAGGCCCCAGCAGCACCACGATCTCGCCCGCCGGCACGTCGAAGCTCACGCCGTCGACGGCCGCCTTGCCGGTCCCGAACTTCTTGACCAGGTCCTCGATGAGGAGCGCAGCGCTCACTGGCGGTACCCGTAGGTCTTGTTCCACTCTTCCAGCCAGGCCGTGCGCAGCTTGCTGAATTCGTCGAACTTCGGCACCCACACCTTGATCACCTTGGGGTCCCAGCCCTTCGGATAGGCCGGCGGCTCCTTGAGGGAAGTGATGTTGCCCAGCTTGTTGATCATGAAGGTCTGGCCTTCCTTGGACAGGCGCCAGTTCATGAACAGACGGGCCGCGTTCGGGTTCTTCGACGCCTTGGTGATGCCGTCCGCATAGGGAACGATCGGCACGCCCTCGGGCGCGAAGATCGCCTCGGCCGGCGCGCCCTCGACGATCTTGGTGTAGATGATGTTGTAGAGCAGCGGCGCGATCGAGACCTCGCCGCGCACCAGCGCGTCCGAGAGCGGAGCGCCCGACGGGTAGAGCGCAATGCCGAGCTCGGCCTGCTTCTTCCAGTAATCCTCGCCCAGCACCTGACGCTCGAACATGATGCGGGTCCAGGTGGTGCCGCCCGACGGCCCGATGACCTGGCCGATCTGCTTGTTCTTGTATTCCGGCTTGGTGAGATCCATCCAGGTCTTGGGGGCGTTCTTCACCAACTGCGTGTTGTAGGCGATCGCCCAGCCCAGCGTGACGCCCGGCCACAGCTTCGGCGAGACCAGCGCATCGGGGCGGTAGTCGGCGGCGTTCGGCGGCGCGTAGTCCTGGAACAGGTCGGCGATGTCCAGCATCAGGCCGCGGTCGGAATGATTGACCACGTCGGCGCCGAGCTTGTCGGCGGCTGCTTCCGTCTTGATGCGGGTGATGAGCTGGCCACCCGGCGCACGCACCATCGCGACCTTGATCTTGGGGAAGCGCTTGTTGAATTCCTTGATCACTTCCTGCTGCGTCTCGGCGAAATCGGCCGTGTACAGCGTGAGCCCGCCTTCCTTCTCGGCGGCGGCGATCAGCTCCTTCGAGCCGAAGACATCCTGCTGGGCGCGGGCGGGGAGCGCGGCGGAGGCCGCGGCGCCGGCGAGGCCGGCCAGTATGGTTCTGCGCTTCATGTTCTTTTCCTCCTGTTGGTTGGTTGTCAGCCGGCGCGGGCGGTGCTTTCGGCCGAGCCGCGGGAAAGCCAGGTGGTGATGCCCAGAAGAACGCCGAGGATCACGGTTTGCACCAGGCTGAAGGCGGCGGTCTTTCCGACGTTTCCGCCTTCGTAATAGTCGAGCAGCAGAACGGCCATCACGGTCGTGTCGCTGGTGTAGAGGAACAGCGACGAGCCCAGTTCGCGCACTGCCAGCACGAACAGGAGCGTCATCGAGGCGATGATGCCGGGGCGCGCCAGCGGCACCATGATGGTGGCGATGGTGCTGAGTAGGCCGCGCCCGCAGATCCAGGCTGCTTCCTCGAGCTCCTTGTGGATCTGCATGAACGATGTCGACAGCGACTTGACCGTATCGGGAATGAAGCGCGCCACGAAGGCCAGAGCCAGGATCCAGATCGTGCCGTAGAGGCCGCCCGGCAGGCCGATCCACGCCCACAGATAGGCGACGCCGACGACCAGGCCGGGGATGGCGACCGGGATCGTCGACAGCAGGTCGATCGACTTGCGGCCCGCGACCTGGGTGCGATTGATCGTGTAGCCGATGGCGAAGGCCAGGACGCCGCCCACGACCGCCGTGATCACGCCGACCTTCATCGTGTTCCAGATGGAGACCATCGTCAGCGGATTGTCGAAGATCGAGTTGAAGTGCACCCAGCTGTAGGCCTTCATGTCGAAGACGGCGTCGAAATCCTTGAAGAACAGGAACCGGCGGAAGGCGGCGATCACCAGGGCGATCGTCGGCAGCACGACGACGATGAACAGGTAGACGAGCGCCAGGCTGAAGGTGAACCAGCGCCACGGCCCGAGGTTCAGGCTGCGCGGTCGGAAGGCCTTGCCGGCCACGGTGGCGAAGCTGCGGCCCGAGAGGACGCGTTGCTGCGCCCAGACGAAGATGGCCGTGACGGCCATCAGCAGGATCGCGACGGCGGCGGCGGTGTTGTAGAGCGGCGGGCTCCAGGCGGTCAGCTTGAAGATGTAGGTCGTGAGCACGCTGATGTTGGCGGGCGCGCCGAGGGCGGCCGGGATGCCGTAGATGCCGAGCATCACCACGAAGGACAGCAGCGACCCTGCCAGGATGGCCGGTGCGATCAGCGGGAACGTGACGGTGAAGAGGGTGGTGAAGGCCGAGGCGCCCGATACCTCCGAGGCTTCCTCGAGGCTCGGGTCCATGTTCCGCAGCGCCGAGGCCGTGAACATGTAGACGTAGGGCGCATAGTAGAAGCCGAAGACTAGGATC
>JAGNNA010000482.1 GCA_017990895.1 Reyranella sp. | reverse complement strand
GCCCAACACGATGGCGCAGTTCCAGGCGCGCATCGTCGAGGAAACCGCGCGCTGGGCGCAGCTCATCAAGGAGAACAATCTCCAGCTCGACCAGTAGGTCGACTCGCCGCACCAGCAAGCGGCGGCCTTCGGGCCGCCGCTTTTGTTTGCGACGTCTGCTGGATGACGAAGCTCCCGATTCTCTCCCGTCGCACCGTGCTGGCCGGCGCCAGTCTCACCCTCGTGTCCGGCCTCCCGGTTCTCGCTGTGGGCCTCGTGCCGACGCCCGAACAGACGGAGGGGCCGTTCTATCCGGCGGGCTTCCCGGCCGACAGCGACAGCGACAACGACCTCGTCCGGGTGCGCGGGCAGGCGGCGCAGGCGATGGGGCAGGTGCTGCATCTGCAGGGACGGGTGGTCGACCTCGGCGGCGGTGCGCGCAGCGGCGCGATGGTCGAGATCTGGCAGTGCGATTCGCACGGCATTTACGACCATCCGCGCCAGCCGGGCCGTGACCGGCGCGATGCGGCCTTCCAGGGTTATGGCCGCATGCTGGTCGATGCCGAGGGCCGCTACAGTTTCCGCACCCTGAAGCCCGTCGCCTATCCCGGCCGCACGCCGCACATCCATCTCAAGGTGGCGACCGGCGACGGACGGGCGCTGACCAGCCAGTTCTATGTTGCGGGCGATCCCCAGAACGAGCGCGATGGCATCTTCAGGCGCGCGATCCGCTCCCCCGGCCAGCGCGAGCGCATCGAGATGAGGCTGGAGCCGGCATCGGGGCTGGAGCCCGGCGCGATGGCGACCACGATGGATATCGTGATCGCCTGACGCGGCTTACTGTTCGCCGCCGGCGCTCGGCGCGGCGCTGCCATCGTGCGGCAGGCCGATCGCGTGATAGCCGGAATCGACGAAGTGGACCGTGCCGGTGACGCCGGCGCTGAGGTCCGACAGGTAGTAGAGGGCCGCGCCGCCGACATCCGTCAGCTCGACGTTGCGGCGGAGCGGCGCCGCGTCGCGCGACACGCGATAGACGTAGCGGGCGCCGCCGATCACCGCGCCGGCCAGGGTGCGCATCGGACCGGGCGAGATCGCGTTCACCC
Source organism: Reyranella sp. (assembly GCA_017990895.1). Taxonomy (GTDB): domain Bacteria; phylum Pseudomonadota; class Alphaproteobacteria; order Reyranellales; family Reyranellaceae; genus Reyranella. The sequence continues at coordinate 2,323 of JAGNNA010000482.1, read as the reverse complement.
TCACGCCCTGCGGGCCGAGATCGGCCGCGAGATAGCGCACGCTAGCCTCGAGTGCCGCTTTGGCCACGCCCATGACGTTGTACGACGGCATGACTCGCGTCGAGCCTTCGTACGTCAGGGTGATCATGCTGCCGCCCTCGGTCATCAGGGGCAGCGCGCGGCGCGCGATCTCGGTGAACGAGTAGCAGGAGATGGTGAGGCTGCGCTGGAAGTTGGCCTTGGTCGTGTCGACGTAGCGGCCCTTCAGCTCGTCCTTGTCGGAGAAGGCGATGGCATGCACGACGAAGTCGAGGCGACCCCACTCGTTCTTCAGCGTCTCGAACAGCCGATCGAGACTCGCCTCGTCCTCGACATCGGCCTCGACGACCACTTTCGAGCCGAGCTTCTGGACCATCGGCAGCACGCGCTTGCCGAAGGCCGCCCCCTGGTAGGTGAAGGACATCTCGGCGCCGGCGGCATGCAGCGCCTGGGTGATGCCCCAGGCGATCGAATGACTGTTGGCCACGCCCATGATCAGGCCGCGTTTGCCGGCCATGAGTTTGGGGACGTCAGGCAGAGACCTGGCGACGGGATCGTTGGGCATTTAATCCGCCTCAGTGATCGTAGCGGGAAAACAGGAGGCAGGCGTTGGTGCCGCCGAAGCCGAAGCTGTTCGACATCACCGTTTGAAGACCGACCTTGTCGATGCGCTCGCGGGCGATGGGATAGCCTTCCGCCCCGGGATCGAGGTTCTCGATGTTGGCGGAGGCGGCAATGAAGTCGTCCTTCATCATCAGCAGCGAGTAGATCGCCTCGTGCGCGCCCGTGGCCCCCTGGCTATGGCCAGTCAGCGACTTGGTCGAGCTCACCGTGGGCAGCTTGTCGCCGAACACGGAGCGGATCGCATCGAGTTCGGTGATGTCTCCGACCGGTGTCGCCGTTCCGTGGGTGTTGATGTAGTCGACCGGGCTGTTGCGCCGCGGTGCGCCGGGGAAACCCGCAAGCGCGAGCTTCATGCAGCGGCGTGCGCCCTCGCCGGAGGGAGCGACCATGTCGGCGCCGTCGGACGTGGCGCCGTAGCCGATCACCTCGGCGTAGATCTTCGCGCCGCGCGCCCTTGCGGTCTCGAGCTCCTCGAGAACCACGATGCCGCCGCCACCGGCGATGACGAACCCGTCGCGGTCCCTGTCGTAGGCGCGGCTCGCCCGCTGCGGCGTGTCGTTGAACTTCGACGACATGGCGCCCATGGCATCGAACAGCACGGAGAGCGTCCATTCCAACTCCTCGCCGCCGCCCGCGAACATGCGGTCGGCCTTGCCGAGCTGGATGGTCTCCACGGCGTTGCCGATGCAGTGGGCAGAGGTCGAGCAGGCCGAGCTGATCGAATAGCTGGGGCCCTTGATCTTGTAGGCCGTGGCGAGGTTTGCCGAGACGGTGCTCGACATGGCGCGCGGCACCTGGAACGGACCGACCCGCTTGGGTCCCTTCTCCTTGGCAGTGATTGCCGCCTGCACGATCGCGCCGGTCGTCGGCCCGCCCGAGCCGGCCACGAGACCGGTCCGGTCGTTGGAGATCTCGGCCTCCGAGAGGCCCGCATCCTCGATCGCCTGCTTCATCGACAGATAGGCGTAGGCGGCGCCGTTGCCCATGAAGCGCATCAGGCGCCGGTCGACCAGCTCCTCGACGTTGAGCTTCAGGGTGCCGGCGACCTGGCTGCGGAAGCCCAGGTCGCGATACTCCGGCACGAATTCGATGCCCGACTTGCCTTCCTTCAGCGACTGCGTGACCTCGGCGGCGTTGTTGCCGATCGGGGAGACGATGCCGAGGCCCGTGACGACGACGCGCTTCATCAGACTGCCGCCGCCGGCGTCGTGGCGTCCTTCACCAGGCCGACCTTCATGTCGATTGCCTCGTAAACCGGGTTGCCGTCGGCCGTCACGAAACCGTCGCCGACGCCCATGACGAGGCGGCGCAGGATGAGTCGCTTGGGATGCACGTGATAGGTCAGTTTTTTAACGGTCGGCACGATCATGCCGGTCAGCTTGACCTCGCCGACGCCGATTGCGCGGCCGCGACCCGGTGCCTTCATCCAGCCCAGGAAGAAGCCCAGCATCTGCCACAGCGCATCGAGGCCGAGGCAGCCCGGCATCACCGGATCGCCCTTGAAATGGCAGGCGAAGAACCAGAGATCCGGTTTGACGTCCAGCTCGGCGACGATCTCGCCCTTGCCGTACTTGCCCCCGGTCGAATCGATCTTGACGATGCGGTCGAACATCAGCATCGGCGGCAGCGGCAGCTGAGCGTTCCCGGGCCCGAAAAGGTTGCCCTTGGCGCATTCGATCAG
>JAGNNA010000481.1 GCA_017990895.1 Reyranella sp. | reverse complement strand
GCGGAGCCACTGGATCAGCCGGTGATGACCGGCTGCGCTGTTGTCGAACGCCATGCGGCCTGTCGCGCCGTGCAGCGCCACGTCCAGCCGCGCCTTGCCGATGTCGATCCCGGCTACGACCATGCTAACATCGCTCATCTTCGTCCATCCTGCCTCGTCTTCGAACCTGGAGTTCGGGCAACCATCCGGAGCGGGTGAAGAGGCCGGCCGCGATCTTGCTGAGCTCATCCCCCAAAGGGATCAGACGACGTCGATCCGACGACCGGCCGCGCGGGCCCGGATGGCCATCCGGGCCCGCGCGCTTCTTGCGAAGCGCTAAAACCTAACCGATCTGCCTAAGACGAGGACGACAGGGTTCTCAATCGATCAACTTCCCGTCGGCGTCGAAGAACGGATACGGGCCGTCATAGTCGCCGATGACGGCGGCGTGGGTCACCAGCTGGCCGTCGTTCCACCAGTGCAGCATGAACCCGGGCGGCTCCATGCGGAAGCGGCTGCGGGCGTCGGGATGGATGTCGAGCGCGACCTGGTGCGCGGGGCTGGGGCAGGTCATCGCCGGCCGGCCGCCGACCCGGGCATGGATCGTGCGATGGAGATGGCCGCACAGGATCAGTTCGACCTGCGCATGCTTCGCGACGACCTCGGCGAAAGCCTCGCGCCCCAGAAGGCCGATCTTGTCCATGTGGCCGATGCCGGTGACGAAGGGCGGATGGTGCATCATCACGAGGGTGGGCACGTCGGGTCTGTCGGCCAGCGTGCGGTCGAGCCAGTCGAGCCGCTCGCGGCAGAGCTCGCCGCCGCCCTGCCCCGGGATCAGCGTGTCGAGACCGACCAGGCGCAGCGGATAGTCGTCGATCGCGAACTGGAGGAACTTCCCCACCGCCGGCAGGTAGCCGCCGTCGCGGAAAGCCTCGCGCATCGCGTCCCGTTCGTCGTGATTGCCCGGGATGGCAATGATGCGCTGTTTGATCGGCGCCAGGATCGACTTCAGGTGATCGTATTCCTCGGGTCGTCCGAGATCGACCAGGTCGCCGGTCAGCAGGACGATGTCGGGCTGCGGGCTGAGCGCCAGCAGTTCCTGTACGCAGCGCCCCAGCATGGCGGCCGTATCCACCTTCTTGTAGGCGAGCTTGCCCGGCAGCTTGATGTGGGTGTCGGTGATCTGCGCAATCAGCATGACAGGCTCCTCACAGGACCAGCAGGCCGCGGGGATCGATGGCGAGCCCGACCGGATCGCCATGGCTGAAGTCGCGGCGGGCGGTGCTCTCGATCACCAGCGGCTGCGCCTCGCCCACGTCCACGAACAGGCGCGTGCGATCGCCTAGGAAGAAGGCAGCCGCGACCGTTCCTTTGAGCCCGGTCGCCTCGCCGCTTTCGGCGACGCGGATGTCCTCGGGCCGGAACAGGATCTCGGTCGCAGTCAACGGCGCCTCGGACCAGGCGAGGCTGCCCGCCGTGCAGGTGAAGGTGCCGTTGCTGACGCTGCCGGTCAGGCGATTCATCGTGCCGATGAATTCGGCGACGAAGCGGGTGGCGGGACGCTGGTAGATGTCGCGCGGCTTGCCGATCTGGGCGACGCGGCCATGTTCCATGACGACGATGCGGTCGCCCAGCGCCATCGCCTCGGCCTGGTCGTGCGTCACGTAGATGGCCGTGATGCCGAGCGAGCGCAGCAGCGAATCGATCTCCAGGCGCAGCGTGTCGCGCAACTTGGCGTCCAGCGCCGTCAGCGGTTCGTCGAGCAGCAGGGCGCGCGGGCGCACCGCGATGGCGCGCGCCAGCGCCACGCGTTGCCGCTGGCCGCCCGAAAGCTGGTCGATGCGCCGGTCGGCGAGGCGCGTGATCTGCATCATCGCCAGCATCTCGGAGACGCGCGCCTTGATCTGCGCCTCGGGCACCTTGCGGATGCGCAGACCGTAGCCGACGTTGCCCGCGACGGTCATGTTGGGGAACAGCGCATAGGACTGGAACACCATGCCAACGTTGCGCTGCTCGATCGGCAGGTGCGTGACGTCGACGCCGTCGAACAGCACCTTGCCGCCGGCATCGGGCTCTTCGAGGCCGGCGATGATGCGCAAGGTCGTGGTCTTGCCGCAGCCCGAGGGACCGAGGAAGACGACGGTCTCGCCGGCGTTGATGGCGAGGTCGAGCGGCTCCAGCGCGCGGGTGCCGTCGGCGAAGGTCTTGGCGCAGTTCGTGAGCGAAATCGATACGGGCTTGGCGGTGTCGGTCATTCGGCATCCTCTGCCACGAATTTCGCCGGGCGCGGCTTGGCGAAAGCCTGCAGCGCCAGCAGCAGCGGCATGATCATCAGGAAGAAGACGAGGGTATAGGCGCTGCCGACTTCCAGCCGCAGCGAGGCATAGGCGTCGGCGAGGCCCACCGGCAGCGTCTTGGTGAAGGGCGTGTGCAGCAGCCAGGTCATGTTGAACTCGCCCATCGACAGGGTCACCACCATCAGCGAGCCGGCGAGGATGCCCTGCCGGCAGTTGGGCAGCACGATGTCGCGGAAGCGCGGCCAGAAGCCGGCGCCGAGCGAAGCGGCACCTTCTTCGAGCGTCTTCAGATCGATGGCGCTCAACACCGCCAGCACGCTGCGCACCATGAACGGCAGGGTGAAGAGCACGTGCCCGACCAGGATGAAGGCCCACGAGGTGCGGAAGCCCGACAGGCTGCCGTAAGTGACGATCAGCGCCAGCGCGGTCGCGAGGCCCGGCACCGCCACCGGCAGGACCAGCATCTCCTCCAGCGCCCGCGTGAGCGCCGTCTGGCGCTTGGCGAGCACATAGGCGGCCGGCACGCCGATCACCAGGGTGACGGCGAGACAGGCGATCGACAGGCCGATCGACAGGAAGATCGTGTCGCGATAGCCGTTCCACACTTCCATGACCCAGCGCAGGGTGAGGCCGCTCTCGATGCCGACGAAGTAGTTGACCGTGAGGCCGGCCATGATCGAGAGGACCACCGGCACGACGAGGAAGGCGCAGACCAGCAGGGTGAAACCGAGCTGGAGGTAGAAGAGGCCGCGACGCTTCATGTCAGCCCGCCGCCGCGACGCTGGAGCCGGCGGCCGTGCGCGCCACCGCGAGCACCAGCCAGGTCACGATGCCCAGCACGAAGCTCAGTGCCGCCGCCATGGCGATGTTCGCCGACAGGGTGAACTCGGTGTAGATCACCATCGGCAGCACGTTGATCTTGGCCGCAAGCGTGAAGGCGGTGCCGAAGGCGCCGACCGCGGTCGCGAAGCAGATCGCGCCAGCCGAGATGAAGGCGGGCTTCAGGCCGGGGATGATGACGTCCAGCAGCACGCGCCACGGCGAGGCACCTAGCGAGCGTGCCGCCTCTTCCGGCTTCGGGTCGAGTTTCTCGGCGGCCGCCATCACGGTGAGGATGGTGCGCGGTATCGAGAAGTAGAC
>JAGNNA010000124.1 GCA_017990895.1 Reyranella sp. | reverse complement strand
GTCGGTCAGGATGATCTGCACGGCATCGGGCGTGCAGCCCAGCGCGCGGCAGGTCCCTTCGGTCAGCTCCTTCGCCAGCGCACGGCGCTGTTCGATGGTGCGGCCCTCGAACATCTGGACGTTGATCATCGGCATCTTCTTCTTCTCCCTTGGTTAGAACTCGTGGTCGATCGCGACATGGCCGGGCTGCGCCTTCACGCGCGCCATCCAGTCGGTGATGTTCGGATAGCGCGACAGGTCGAACCCGCCCTCGTCGGCGACATGCGTGTAGGCATAGAGCGCGATGTCGGCGAGCCCGTAGCGCTCGTCGACGAAGAACGTGCGGTTCGTCAGATGCTTCTCCATCACGTCGAGGGCGGCATGGCCCTTCTTCATGATGTCCGGCAGGTTGGCTTCCTGTTGCGGTGAAAGCTTGTCGAGGAAGTGCTTCCAGAAGCGCGCCACGGCGATGTAAGGCTCGTGGCTGTACTGTTCGAAGAACATCCACTGCAGCGTCTGCGCCCGTGACAGGCGGTCCTTCGGCGCGAACGGCGTACCCTCGGCAAGATACCAGAGGATTGCGCCCGACTCGAAGAGGAACGTCCCATCCTCGAGCTCAAGCGTCGGGATGCGGCCGTTCGGGTTCTTCTTCAGGAACTCCGGCGTGCGCGTCTCGCCCTTCAGGATGTCGCGCTCGATGCGCTCGAACGGCAGGCCGAGCTGCGACATCAGCAGCCAGACCTTGTAGCCGTTACCCGACCCGGTGAAGTCGTAAACCTTCAGCATCGTCTACTCCGCTGCGATCCGTGCGGCGGCCAGCGCCTTGGTGGTCAGGTAGGAGTGGATGCGCTCGGCCGCGTCGCGGCCGTCGCGCACCGCCCACACGACCAGCGAGGCGCCGCGCACGATGTCGCCGGCGGCGAACACGCCATCGAGGCTGGTCATCATGCTCTTCCAGTCGATCTTGAGCGTGTTCCAGCCGGTGACGCCGAGATCCGGCGCGCTCATCGCGGCCGGCAGATCCTCGGGATCGAAGCCCAGCGCCATCAGCACGAGGTCGGCCTCGATGTTCACATGGCTGTTGGGGATCTCCTGCGGCGTCTGGCGGCCCGAGGCATCCGGCATGCCGAGATGGATGCGCACGGTGCGGACATGGCTCACCGTCTCCTTGCCGAGGAAGGCCTGCGGCGCGGCGAGCCAGACGAACTCGATGCCTTCCTCCTCGGCGTGCTTCACCTCGCGCTGGGAGCCCGGCATGTTGGCGCGGTCCCGGCGATAGAGACACTTCACCGACTTCGCGCCCTGGCGCACGGCGGTCCGCACGCAGTCCATCGCCGTGTCGCCACCGCCGATCACCACGACGTTCTTGCCCGCGGCGTTCAGCATGCCCGATTCGAATTCAGGCACCGTGTCGCCGAGGCCCTGGCGGTTGGAGGCGGTGAGATAGTCGAGCGCCGGGGCGATGCCCGCGAGGCCGACGCCGGGGGCGGCGATGTCGCGCGCCTTGTAGACGCCGGTGGCGATCAGCACGGCGGCATGGCGCGCGCGCAGCTCCTCCAGCGACACGTCGCGGCCGACCTCGCAGTTCAGGTGGAAGGTGACCTTCGAGTCGCGCAGCAGCGTCTCGCGTCGTTGCACGATCTCCTTCTCGAGCTTGAAGTTCGGGATGCCGTAGATCAGCAGGCCGCCGACCCGGTCGTAGCGATCGTAGACGGCGACCTGGTAGCCCTTGCGGCGAAGCTGCTCGGCCGCCGCGAGGCCCGCCGGGCCGGCGCCGACGATGCCGATGCTTTCGGGCCGCTCGCGCCGCGGTTGGATCGGCTTCACCCAGCCGCGCTGCCAGGCGGTGTCGGTGATGTACTTCTCGACCGAGCCGATCGTGACCGCTTCGAAGCCCTTCTCGATGACGCAGTTGCCCTCGCAGAGACGGTCCTGCGGGCAGATGCGACCGCAGATCTCCGGGAAGTTGTTGGTCGCGGAGGAGAGTTCGTAGGCCTCCTCGAGGCGGCCCTCGGCGGTGAGCTTCAGCCAGTCGGGGATGTTGTTGTGCAGCGGACAATGGATCTGACAGAAGGGCACGCCGCATTGCGAACAGCGCGCCGCCTGCTCGGCCGCCTTGTCCTTGGCGAAGCCTTCATAGATTTCATCGAAGTCGCGCCGGCGTTCGGCTGCCGGCCGCTTGTCGGGCATCGCTTGGGGCGTTCCGACGAACTTCAGCATCCTCTCGGCCATCCCCGGCCTCCTCGGACAATGTGTGAAATTTTATTACGCAAGAAGCGCGCCGATCGCGCCTTTGCTGCGTGTTGAAACGCTTAAACCATGTCGCGAAACGTTAGTCAATAATGTTGACCTAATGCGCGCATGAGAGCCTTGTTCTCTGGTGATGCTAGACAGAAAGAAGGTTTCTCTTTGGCAATTAGTACCGAAATACGACTAATAGATTCAGGCAAGCATGGGCGCCATCGATGAAGTCCCGATTTTTAGGTCAGGCCGGAGCGTGTCGGTTGTAGCGGCCGCCGATGCGATAGCGGTCGAGGTACATCGGCAGGATGGCCTCGGCGGCGGTCGGGGCGATGCCGAGCTGGGCCAGTCCGGGGGCGCCGGGCCGGGCGACGTTGTCGGTCACCAGTAGGTCGACTTGGTCGTGGGTCAGCGGCGGCACGGGCAGGAATTCCGCGAAGAAGCCCGCGATCCTCATCAGGCCGGCCGGAACGCCCACGATCCGCTTGTGCCGGTCGATCTCGCGCAGCACGAGGGCCGCGATCTCGCGATAGGTGTAGACGCGCGGGCCGCCCAGCTCGAACACGGTCCTGGCGGTCTCGGGACGGGCCAGCACCGCCACGGCTGCGGCGCCGACATCGCCGACATAGACCGGCTGAACCTTCGCCGAACCGTCGCCGACCACGGGCACGAACGGCGCCTTGGCCGCGATCTGTGCCATGCGGTTGAACATCGCGTCCTCGGGGCCGAAGACGACGCTCGGGCGCAGGATCGTGGCGTCGGAAAAGCCGGCGATGATCGCGTCCTCGGCATCGACCTTGGAGCGGATGTACTTGTTCGTCGAATTGCGCTGGTCGGCGCCGATGCCGGAAATGTGCACCAGGCGCTGCACGCCCGCCGCCTTGGCGGCGTCCGCGATCGCCCGCGCGCCTGCCACATGGACGGCCTCGTAGCGCTGCCGGCCACGCTGGAAGGCGATGCCCGAGGCATTGATCACGGCCTGGCTGCCGGAAACGGCGGCCGCGACCGAGGCGGGAACACGCAGGTTGGTGCGCAGAATGGTGATCTGCCCGACATCGCCCGCGGTCTTGATCCGCTCCGCAAGCTCGATGCGCCGGCACGCCACGCGGACCTGGTATCCGTTCTGCGCCAGTGCCCGCACGATGGCGCGACCGACGAAGCCGCTGCCGCCAAAGACCGTGACCTGCTTGATGCTCATGGATGCTGCCTATAGCCCAATGCCATGACGGTTCAAGGGGCGAAGCGTCCCGACCGTGAGGTCCACCCATCTAGCGCGGTTGACATCGGCGCGGCCCGGCCCTAACTCAGCGCCCGCACTAGACCGCATGCCGTGCCCAGGTGGCGGAATTGGTAGACGCACTAGTTTCAGGTACTAGCGCCGCGAGGCGTGGAAGTTCGAGTCTTCTCCTGGGCACCATGCGGCTGGTTTGTCTCCGCAAGCCGGATATTTGAGCCGCGCATTCAACCGGGCCGAGGCCGATCCGGGGCTCCTCCCGGATCATCGCCGGACGAAAACCGCATAAATCATCAGCAACGCGAAGCCGGCCGCACCGCTTGCTATGCCATAGCCGAGGGTGATCGGAATCCGCCACTGGCGGTGCTTGCGGGCAAGATCCGCAGATGGTCGCGCCGGCTCATGCCACCGGGGAAATCATACTTGCCGGGAGGGTTTTCGATCCTTTCCGTCGCGCGCCGCCATCCCACGACGGAAAACAGCCCGATGATAACGAAAACTATGTAGCTCATCGCATCGTCGCTCTCGGGTCCCAGCCTGACGCAAAAGTCCAGTATAGCAACATCTTCGCTTACGGAACGATTACGGTCTGCACGATGAAGTCCCTCTTGAGCCGGCGGCTCGGCGCGGGGAGCCCGTTGCCGTCGTCCGGAACCGGCTTGATGGACTGGGCTTCCTGTCTGGCGTAGATACTCACCGCGCACCGCATGTTCATGTGGAAATTCAACAGTTTAGACGTCGCCGGCGCATTCCGCTTCGGGGCGACGGACTGACCAGTCGGAGCATTTCTGGATGGCGATCAGCCTTCATCGTGGCGATCTTCCCGCGGATATTTCGTTCGGCCCCGTGGTTGCCATCGACACCGAGACCATGGGACTCAATCCCCACCGCGACCGGCTCTGCCTCGTCCAGCTCTCGGCGGGCGACGGCAATGCCCACCTCGTCCAGATCCCGCGCGGTGCGCCGAGGGGCGCGGCCAAGGCGCCACGGTTGGCCGCCCTGATCGCCGATCCCAAGGTGCTGAAGCTCTTTCATTTCGGCCGCTTCGACATTGCCGTACTCGAACATTCGCTCGGCGTGCGCTGCGAGCCCGTCTATTGCACCAAGATCGCGGCCAAGCTGGTGCGCACCTTCACCGACCGCTTCGGGCTGAAGGACCTGTGTCGCGAACTGCTGGGGGTCGATCTTTCCAAGCATCAGCAGACCTCGGACTGGGGCGCGGACAATCTGACCGACGAGCAGCTTGCCTATGCCGCGTCCGACGTTCTCCATCTCCATGCGCTGAAGGCCAAGCTGGACGTGCTCCTGGACCGCGAAGGCCGCCGTGAACTCGCGGATGCCGCCTTCGCCTTTCTTCCCACCCGCGCGCGCCTCGATATCGCGGGCTGGCCCGAAACGGACATTTTTGCCCACTGACGTTCAGGCCTTGTTAGTCTTGGCACGGTTTTTGCTTTAGAGTTCCTCACGGGGAGGTCTACAGACCTCCAAGGGTGGGGTGACATGCGTATCGGTCCGAGTCTTATCCTCGCGTCACGTCAGACTTTGGCGATGACTCCGCAGCTCCAGCAGGCCATCAAGCTGCTGCAGTTCTCGCACCTCGAACTCGCCGCCTTCATCCAGCAGGAACTCGAAAAGAATCCGCTGCTGAGCGAAGGCTCCTCGGAAGAGGGCCCTTCGGTCGATCACGAAGCCGCCCCCATCGACACGCCGCGTGACACGGCCGAAGCCCTCTCGGCCGCCGCGCCGGCTCTCGCCGACGCCGACGATCGCTGGACCCGTGAACATGCCGACCGGGGCGGCGACGCCTCCGCAAGCCGTCTCGGTCAGCGCGAGGATGCGCCCGAAGCGCTTGATTTCGTGGCGGAGCGGTCGCGGTCGCTGGCGGTCCATGTGCTAGAACAAATCGAGCTGATGTTCGAGGACCCGGCGGAACGCCGCATCGCCGTGAAGATCGCCGAAGGCCTCGACGAGGCAGGCTACTGCCGTCTCGATGCAGCCTCCATCGCCGAGGCCGTCGCGACCGACATCGCGCTCGTCGAAAAGATCTGGGCGCGGCTGCGCCAGATGGAGCCTGCCGGCCTGTTTTCGCGCAGCGTCGCCGAGTGCCTCGCCGCGCAGCTCGCCGAGCGCAACCGCCTCGATCCGGCGATGAAGGCGCTGCTCGACAATCTCGATCTCGTCGCCGCCGGCGAACTGGGCCATCTCCGCCGTCGCTGCGGTGTCGACGACGAGGATCTGCGCGACATGCTGGCCGAGCTGCGCACGCTCGACCCGCGTCCGGGCCAGGCCTTCGAGTTCGAGCCGATACAGCCGGTACAGACCGACCTCTACCTGACGCCCGCCAAGGATCCCGACACCGGCGAGGAGGGCTGGCACATCGAACTCAACACCGATGCGCTGCCCAAGGTCCTGGTCGACCGCAACTACCATGCCACCCTGATGAAGGGCGCGCGCGCCAAGCCCGATCGCGACTTCGTCGCCGAGCGCTTCCAGTCGGCCAACTGGCTGGTGAAGACGCTGGAGCAGCGCGCCACCACGATCCTCAAGGTCGCGCGCGAGATCGTGCGCCAACAGGACGGCTTCTTCCGTCATGGCGTCAGCGCACTGAAGCCGCTGGTGCTGCGCGACATCGCCATCGCCACCGAGCTGCACGAGAGCACGGTGAGCCGCGTCACATCGAACAAGTACATCGACACGCCGCGTGGCATCTTCGAGCTGAAGTACTTCTTCACCTCGGCGCTGCCGGCGCGGACGCCGGGCGTCGTCGTCTCCTCCGAATCGGTGCGCTCCCGAATCCGGCTGCTCGTGGGCGGCGAGAATGCGCACCAGCCGCTCAGCGACGATCGCATCGTCGACCTGCTCAAGGGCGAGGGCATCGAGATCGCGCGCCGCACCGTCGCCAAGTATCGCGAGGCCATGCGCATCCCGTCGTCCGCGGAGCGTCGTCGTCTCGGCCGGTTGGGCATGAGCCGACAGATGCCCTCGGTCATGTCGCACGCCGCCGCTTCCGCCCAGGCGATCGGCGGCTCGGCCGACTGAGCCGGCGGCGCGGCAGGGGGCGACGTGCCGACGAACCATGGCTTGACCCCGCCGGGGGACGCGCCTATAGGGGCGCACCCTTCGCAGGGGGGGGCCGACGTTCGCGCTCGCTAACCCATTGGTGACATTGTGGAAATCGCCGATTTGCTGACCGGACCGGATGCCGTTCTGGCCAGCGCCAAGGCGACCGGGAAGAAGGCGCTGCTGGCCGAACTCGCCAACCGTGCCGCCGGTCTTTTCGACGTCGACGAACGCAAGCTGTTCGACCGTCTGCTCGAGCGGGAGCGTCTGGGCTCGACCGGCATCGGCGGCGGCATCGCCATCCCGCACGGCCGTTTGTCGACCATGACGAAGCCCATGGGCGTCTTTGCCCGTCTCGCCCATCCGGTCGATTTCGACGCGATCGACGAGCGCCCGGTGGACATCGTGTTCCTGCTGGTCACCCCCGAGGGCGCGGGCGCCGATCACCTCAAGGCATTGGCCCGCGTGTCACGCCTCCTGCGCGACCGCAGCCTCGTGGAGAAGCTGCGGGCGACGGAGAATGCGGAGGCGCTCTACGCGCTGCTCGTCGAAACCGTACAAGCGCAAAGCGCCGCCTGAACCCCTTTACAGGGTCTCTTCGGACAAACGTCCTCAGTGCACCAGCGCGGGCTCGAGTTCGTGCTGGCGGATCAGCGCCTGCGCGATCTCGATCGACGCAACCGACGCCATCGGCTTGCCGTCGGCCGAGAAGATGCCGACCGCGTGCGCCCCGTCGGGAAGGCTGACTTCCTTGACATAGGCGATGTGCTCGGCGCCGAGGCTCAGGAAGGCCTCTTCGGCGAGAGGGGTGAACATCACGACATTGTTTTCGTTTTGCATGGCTACCTCCTTGGCAGCTTCAACGCGCTCGGCCTCAACGGCTGCGACGCGCGGTGATATCGATCGTACGGTCCGCGCCGCCGGCGGCATTGCCGGCGTCGATGCGGATGGTTCGAATGCGCGGCTCCAGCACGGGTCGCACCAGATCGATCGACAGCAGCCCATTGTTGAGGCGGGCCCCTGTCACCTCGATCCCGTCCGCGAGCATGAAGGCTCGCTGAAACTGGCGCGCCGCGATGCCGCGGTGGAGGTAGACGCGTTCGCCATCATCGGTCTGTTTGCCGCGGATGGTGAGCTGGTTCTCGACGAGTTCGATCGCAAGCTCATCGCTGGTGAAGCCGGCGACCGCCAGGGTGATGCACAGCCCGTCGTTGCCGATCCGCTCGATATTGTAGGGCGGATAGCCCTCGGCGCTCTTGGCGAGCCGGTCGAGCGTCCGCTCGAACTGATCGAAACCCAGCAGCAAGGGTGAACTAAACATAGAAACGCGACTCATTTCTGAACCCCCCTCCGTGGAGCGAGTGGCGGGGAACCCCGTGCGGGCCTTCCCTTGGAATGAATCTGGGGTGCAGCGGTCGCCGTTCAAGGCCCCCTGCCAACCCATCGCCAGAGGGCCGCGGCTGGGGTAAGCTGTTCAAAACCCCTCCACCGCCCGGCCGCTCGAGCCTCCCGGGCCAAAGAACGAAAAGATGACGTTGGTCGCTGACACAAGACGGCCCGGGGAACCTTTGGTTTCCGGCGCCCGGCCCATCCGATCCGTTCCGACACGCCCGTCTGCCGCGGCAAAGGGAGAGCGTCGTGCGTTCGGCCGCTGGCTCCTGGCTTCGTCGCTTTATTCGCTGACCCTGAGCCAGGCCACGCCGCGCAGTTTCTTTGCGGTGGCGGCCGACTCATGGCCGGGCGATGCGGTGCTCGGGCAGCGGCTGCTGCTGGCCGGCGAATTCGCCGCGTCCGGCAGCGCCGGATCGGTGCTGCCGGATTCGGAGGATCCACCGTGGCAGCGCGCCGGCGCCGCGCCGCTCTGGCTCGATGCGTTGAACGGATTCGCCTGGTTGCGCGACCTGCGCGACACCGGCGATCCGCACGGCGCGCTGCTGGCCGCGAAGCTGGTCGACGACTGGACCAACCGCGAATGGCGCTGGTCGCCGGTGACGTGGAAGCGCGACGTGCTGGCGGCACGCATGGTCGCCTGGATCCGGCACTATGAATGGATGGCCGCGGCGGCCGACTCCGGCTTTTCGGCCCGCTTCGTCTTCTCGCTCGGCCGCCAGCGGGTGCATCTGCGCCGCGTCGCGCGCCGCGGCATGGTCGGCCACGAGGCGGTGGCCGTCTACAAGGCGCTGATCTTCGCCGACCTCGCTTTCATCCGCGACGGCAAGTACTTCGAGAAGAGCCTCGAGCAATCGCTGGCGCGGCTCTCGAAGTTCCTGAAGCGCTACGTGCTTCATGACGGCATCGTGTCGGAGCGCGCGCCGCACCTGCAGCTCACGGTGTTGCGGGACCTGATCGACGTGCGTGCGGCGCTTGCTTCGGCCGAACGCCGCGCGCCGGCCGAACTGGTGGCCGCGATCGATCGCATGGCGCCGATGCTGCGCTTCTTCCGCCATGGCGACGGCGGGCTGGCTTTGTTCAACGGCACATGGGAAGGCGACCGCCGCCTCATCGACCTCGTGCTGGCACGCACCGGCTCCGGGGAGGTCGCGCCGACGATGGCACTGGCCAGCGGCTTCCAGCGCCTGTCAGCCGGGACGTCGCTGGTGATCGCCGACGCCGGCAGTCCGCCGGGCCGCGGCATGGACGGCATCGCCCATGCCGGCACGCTCAGCTTCGAGATGAGCGCTGCGCACGAGCGGCTGGTCGTGAACTGCGGCACCTATCCCGGTGCGCCGCGCGACTGGCAGCATTTCATGCGCTTCACGGCCGCGCATTCGACGGCGGTGGTCGACGACGTCAATTCGACCGAAATAACCAACCATGGCGCCCTGGAATATCGCGCAGGCAACGTGCTGATCGACCGGGCCGACGATGCCGGCGCCCAGTGGCTCGACATGTGCCACGACGGCTACCGGTCGCTCTACGGGATCATCCATCGTCGGCGCCTGTGGCTGTCGCCCGACGGCGGCGACCTGCGCGGCGAGGATTCGTTCCTGGGCTACGAGGGCAGGCCGGTCACCGTGCCGGACCGGCGCTACATCGTGCGTTTCCATCTGCATCCGACGGTGAAGGCGACCCTGGCCCAGAGTGGGCAGGCGGTCCTGATGCGGCTGCCGAGTGGCCGCGGCTGGCGGCTGCGTGCCACGGGTGCCGGCATCGGCCTGGCCGAGAGCATCTATCTCGGCGAGGCCGGACGCGTGCGCCGCACCGAGCAGATCGTGCTGGTCGGCCAGGTGCCGGCGGAGGGCACCACGGTGAAGTGGGCCCTCACGCGCATGGAGGGGTAACGCTGGGGGCGCGCCACTCCAGTGGCGCGTCTTCTGTTTGTTTCGACAATGATCGCGCCACTGGAGTGGCGCGCCCCCAGCTAAGGCTTCAGGAAGCCGACCGTCCCGTACACCTCGTCGAGGATAGGTGCCGCGATGGCGCGGGCGCGCTGGGCGCCGTTGCGCAGCACGCCGTCGACATGGCCGGGGTCCTTCATCAGCCGCTGCATCTCCGCGCCGATCGGGCCGAGCTTGGCGACTGCCAGATCGGTCAACGCCGTCTTGAACTCGGAGAACTGCTTGCCGGCGAACTGGGCGACCACCGCGTCCTTCTCCTGGTCGGCCAGGGCGGCGTAGATGCCCAGCAGGTTGTCGGCGTCCGGCCGCTTCTCGGCATCCTCCAGCGTGTCGGGCATCGGCAGCGGGTCGGTCTTGGCGCGGCGGATCTTCTGGGCGATCGCGTCGGCATCGTCGGTGAGGTTGATGCGCGAGTAATCCGACGGATCGGACTTGCTCATCTTCTTGGTGCCGTCACGGAGACTCATGACTCGAGTTGCCGCGCCAAAAATCAGCGGCTCGGTGATCGGGAAGAAGTCGGGCTGGGCGAAATCGTTGTTGAACTTGATGGCGATGTCGCGCGTCAGCTCGAGATGCTGCTTCTGGTCCTCGCCGACCGGCACGTGGGTGGCCTTGTAGATCAGGATGTCCGCCGCCATCAGCGCCGGATAGGCGAACAGGCCCAGCGAGACGTTCTCGCGATCCTTGCCGGCCTTCTCCTTGAACTGCGTCATGCGGCTCATCCAGCCCATGCGCGCCACGCAATTGAAGATCCAGGCGAGCTGCGCGTGCTCGGGCACCATCGACTGGTTGAAGACGATCTGCTTGGTGCCGTCGACGCCGGCCGCGAGGAAGGCCGAAGCGATCTCGCGCGTCTGCGCGGCCAGCTGGGCCGGCTCCTGCCACACCGTGATCGCGTGCTGGTCGACCACGCAGTACAGGCACTCGTAGTCGTTCTGCAGGCGCGCGAAGTTGCGGATCGCGCCGAGATAGTTGCCGAGATGGAGATTGCCGGTGGGCTGCACGCCCGAAAGGATCCGGCCCTTGAGGCCGCGCGCCTCGTAAGGAGCGAGATGCGGATTGGGTGCGCCGGCGGCGGCGGGGATCGCGTCAGGCATGGATGTGGACTCCGCTGGAGGTCGATGGCGCGGGGTTTGGACCTCCGCGCACCCCGCCGGTGGAAGGCCAGGGGCGCGCGGGTATCGCGCAGGTCGTCCCGTTAATCAAGGCGGAGCGGTTGACGGCGCCGGTCCCGGCTGTTCCCATCGGATTGCACGCATCTTGCAGCATAGCAGGAGCGTCAGGGACGGCTTCGGCGATCGCGATGGGAGGCATCGATGAACGAGCGTGGCTTGCGTAGTCTCGTGGACAAGGTGAAAGCCGGCCGCCTGTCGCGCCGCGGCTTCATTCGGCGCCTGGCGGTGGCGGGCCTGACCGCGCCCATGGCGACCCAGCTCCTGGCGCTGTCCGGACTGGCGATGGCGCAGTCCAGGCCGGTCTACAAGCTGACGAAGCGCGGCGGGGGCGGCCTGCTGAAAGTGATGTGGTGGCAGGGGCCAACGCTCCTCAATCCGCATTTCGCGGTCGGCACCAAGGACCAGGACGCCTCGCGCCTCTTCTACGAGCCGCTGGCGGCATGGGACCGCGACGGCAACCTGAGGCCCAAGCTCGCCGCCGCGATCCCCAACCGGGCCGACGGCACGCTGTCGGCCGACGGGCTCTGGGTGGTCTGGAAGCTGAAGCAGGGCGTGCGCTGGCACGACGGCAAGCCCTTCACCGCCGACGACGTGGTTTTCACCTGGCAGTATTCGAACGACCCCGCCACGGCGACGGTGTCGAACGGCTCCTACCGGGATGTCACGGTCGAGAAGATCGACGACCATGCCGTGCGCGTGAAGTTCAAGCAGCCGACGCCGTTCTGGGCCGACACGTTCGTCGGTTGGGCCGGCTGCATCATTCCGAAGCATCTGTTCGCCGATTATATCGGCGCGAAGTCGCGCGAGGCGCCGACCAACCTCAGGCCGGTCGGAACCGGGCCCTACAAGTTCAAGGATTTCAAGCCGGGCGACCTCGTGACCGGCGAGATCAACACCGACTACCACGAACCCAACCGGCCGCATTTCGACGCCATCGAGATGAAGGGCGGCGGCGATGCCGTGTCGGCGGCGCGCGCCGTGCTGCAGACCGGCGAATACCACTTCGCCTGGAACCTGCAGGTCGAGGACGAAATCCTCGTGCGCATGGAGAAGGGCGGCAAGGGACGGATCATCGTCACCCTGGGCGGCGGCATCGAGCACATGCAGCTGAACAACACCGATCCCTGGACCGAGGTCGACGGCGAACGGTCGAGTCTCAAGACGAAGCATCCTATCCTGTCGGATCGCGCCGTGCGCGAGGCCATCTCGCTGGTGATCGACAAGAAGTCGATCCAGGACCACATCTACGGCCGCATCGGCATCGCGACGGCCAACTACATCAACAATCCCGAGCGCTTCCGCTCGACGAAGACGTCCTACGAATTCAACGTCGACAAGGCCAATGCCGTGCTCGACAAGGCGGGCTGGGTGCGCGGCGCCGACGGCGTAAGAACCAAGGACGGCAAGCGGCTGAAGTTCGTCTACCAGACCTCGATCAACCAGCCGCGCCAGAAGACGCAGCAGATCATCAAGCAGGCAGCCCAGCGGGCCGGCATCGACATGGAGCTGAAGTCGGTGACGGCCTCGGTGTTCTTCTCCTCGGACGTCGCCAATCCCGACACCTACACCAAGTTCTATGCCGACCTTCAGGAATACAGCAACGGCATGAACGCGCCCGACCCCGAGGTCTTCCTGCGCCAGTTCTGCTCCTGGGAAGCGGCCACCAAGGACAACAAGTGGCAGGG
>JAGNNA010000480.1 GCA_017990895.1 Reyranella sp. | reverse complement strand
CATTTTCCGGGCGAAGCCGCTCCTAGAAGCGATTTCACCTTGGACAAAGAAACGCCCCAGTCGTTGACTGGGGCGCATTGTGGGCCAATCAGGCGTGGCTTAGCAACTCTTTCCGAGAACGGCTAGCGAAAGACCGGCCCTTTTTCTTTGCGCGCGGCTCCCTATTCGAAGAAGTAGCGCTTCAGGCCAGCGAGGATCATCTCCACCGCGATGGCGGTGAGCACCAGGCCCATCAGCTTCTCGACGGCCGAGACCACCGAATCGCCAACCCAGCGGCGGATGCGATCGCACAGCATCAGCACCGCGCCCGACACCAGCATCGCGCAGGTCAGAGCCGCCACCCAGGTCATCACCCGCTCGGGCTGGCGTGAGGCCAGCAGCAGCACGGTGGCCATCGCCGAAGGCCCGGCCAGCAGCGGCACGGCCAGCGGGAAGATCATCGGCTCCTTGCCTTCCGGCGTGCCATAGACCCCGCCTTCGGCACTGAAGATCATGCGGATGGCCACCATCAGCAGGATCACGCCCCCGGCCACCTCCAGCGAGCGCTCCGACAGCCTCATCACGCGCAGGAAGGCCTCGCCGAAGAACATGAACGCGAACAACACGGCGAAGGCGATGGCGACCTCGCGTGCCGCGACCCAGTAGCGCCGTTCGCGCGGCACCGTGTTCATGATCGGTATGAAGATCGGCAGGCTGCCCAGCGGATCGAGAACGAGCAGCAGCAGGATGAAGGCGGAGAGGAAGCTGTGGTCCATGGGGGCGGCATTGTGGGCCATGGCCCGCCGATGGCTCCTTCAGGCGATGTTCCAGAACGAACGAAAAGGAAAACTTCCGACCATGCCGCGAACAGTTCCGGCAGCCATCCGAAGCCCCGCTTTCGACAAGGAACCCGCCATGAGCACCACCACCGCCACCCGCCCGACCGGCTCGTCCCAACCCACCGCCCCCGCACGGCTCGACATGTACGTCGGCATCCACAAGGCGCTGCGTCACTTCATGACGGACACGCTGCACCGCGTCGGCCGCATGGATCCGACCGACGGCGCCGACCTGGCCCGTACGCTCGGCCAGGTCGAGGACCTGATGGCGCTGTGCGTGAACCACATCCACCACGAAAACGACTTCGTGCATGCCGCGATCGAGGCACGCCAGCCGCGCGGCTCGTCGCGCACTGCCGACGATCACGTCGAGCACTTCGAGCACATCGACGCGCTTCGCGCCGAGGCACGTGCGCTGGCCCGGTCGGCGCCCGCCGAGCGGCCCGCACAGGCCCTGCGCCTGTACCGCCACCTGGCGCTGTTCGTGGCCGACAACTTCCAGCACATGAACGTCGAGGAGACGGCCAACAACGCGACGCTGTGGGCGCACTACGGCGACGAAGAGCTGATGGATCTGCATCACCGCATCCTGGCCAGCCTGCCGCCTGCGGAGACGCTCGAGGTGATGCGCTGGATGATCCCGGCCTCCAGCCCGGCCGAGCGCGCGCAGATCTTGGGCGGCATGAAGGCCGCAGCGCCGGCCGCCGCCTTCCAGGCCGTGCTCGATGCTGTGCGCCCGCACCTGGACGACAGCGCCTGGGGACAGCTCGCGCGCGCCATCGGCGTGGCGCAGCAGCCCGGCCTGGTGGACTTCCGCTGAACCGCGGCGTGGCGGCGCCCCGCGCGCCGCTCGCCCCCGCCACCCTCGCGAGATCGTCATGAACAAGACTTGGCTCCGTCGGGCCGGCTTCGGCCTGCTCGCCCTCATCGCCCTGGCCGCCTTCGCGATTGCCGCGCTGGTCGGCTATGGCCACCTCAAGGCCTCCCGCAAGCTGGAGATCCGGCTCGAAGCGGTCGCCGCGCGCAGTGATGCCGCCGCCGTCGAGCGCGGCGGCTACCTGTTCCGCTCGCGCGGCTGCACCGACTGCCACGGCAGCGACGGCGCCGGCCGCACCTTCGTCGACGACGGCAATGGGCTGCGGCTGCACGCACCGAACATCACGCCGGCCCATGGCTCGGCCACGGCGGGCTACCGCATGGAAGACTGGGATCGCAGCATCCGCCACGGCGTGGCGCCGGGCGGGCGGCCGCTGATGATCATGCCCAGCGAAGACTACAACCGCCTCACCAACGACGACTTCGCCGCACTGGTGGCCTACCTGCGCCAGATGCCCGCATCCGCGGGCGAGCTCGCGCAGATCAGCCTGCCACTGCCGGTGCGCGCGCTGTACGGCGCCGGGTTCATCCAGGACGCCGCGCAGAAGATCGACCACGCACTCGCAGCCGCCACACCGGTGCCGGAGGCGGTGTCGCCTGCCCACGGCGCCTACGTCGCCAACGCCTGCATCGGCTGCCATGGGCCGGGTCTCGCCGGAGGCCGCATCCCCGGCGCGCCGCCGGACTGGCCGGCCGCGGCCAATCTGACGCCGGGCGCCGGCACTGCGCTGGCGAACTACGCCGACGAGAAGGCCTTCGTCGCGATGATGCGCAGCGGCGTGCGGCCCGACGGCAGCGCCATCAGCACGGTGATGCCCTTCGGTTCGCTCAAGGCGATGAGCGACATCGACCTCGAAGCCCTCTTCCTGTACCTCAAGAGCCTGGCGCCGCGCGCGGCAGGCTCACGCTGATCGGAGACCGTCATGCATGTCCTGACTCCCACCGCCTTTGCCTTGCTCGTCTGCCTCGCGTTGATCTCCTGCGGCGGAGGCGACCTCGATGCACGGCCCGCGGTGCCGCAGACGCCGAGCCTGGTGAGCCTGGAAGGCTGCGTCGTCGATGCAAACGATCGGCCACGCGTACAGGCCGTTCAGGCCAGCACGCCCGAAGGGCTCACCGTCGCGACCGCGATGAGCGATGCGCGCGGCGTGTTCCGGATGCATGTATCGGCGCAGGAGGTGATTCGCATCGCGACGATGCCTGATCTCGATGGTGGCGTGACGATCATGACAGGCCACACCGCGGTCGTTCTCGGCGGCTGCCTGCGCGGCTGAGTCACCGAAGCGACGCGCCGGTGCAGCGGCGCGATGCCGCTCGCTCCACTTGTTTGCTTCATCGCACTTCCCACGAATCGCCCGACGCGAAGACTCTGGCTTTCGCTGGCCGCTCGCGGCCCTTGAGCGACATTCACGAGTGACCGCTTCATTCGGCGCGCGGGCAGGCGGTCCGGGTATGCGCTCTCCGGCCCTCGCTCGAGGCCGACCACCGAGATTCGCCTCGCATGACCTCGTCAACACCAGCTTCGGCCTGCCACCGCCAGGGCGACCGCGAATGGGGCCTGCGATCGCATACCCGAACCACCTGCCCCACAAGCACCGAGGACTTCGTGAGGGCAGGCCACCGCGGATGCCGGCAGGGCGGCGGTGGTGCCCGCGGGCGCAGGCCCCATTCGCGGTTGCCCTGGCGAGGGCATGGCACACCCCGTGTTGATGCGGCCACGGTGGCGGCC
>JAGNNA010000123.1 GCA_017990895.1 Reyranella sp. | reverse complement strand
GCGACCGATTCGATCGCCCGTCCCACGAAGGCGCCATTGTTGTAGTTGGCAATCACCACTCCCACAGGCGGGGCTGAAGGCATTTTTGACCGTATCCGTCTACTTGGTTTGGACGCTGGCGATCGCTCGGAATATGCGGCTCCCGGAAGATGGTCGACCTTTGGATGCACTGCAACCCGGGAGCCGCCCTCTCGCCGATCGGCCTGCCGGATCGTGGGGTCCCGGGCACCGATTCCTCCTCGAATGGCCACTTTTTGCAGCCAGAAGACGAGACAGCCGCGCTTGGTGGATGCTAGGGACTTGTGCTCGCCGTCCGGGGACGGCAGGGGCAGCCGACGAGGGACGTGACGAGCAAGATGACGCGGGCCCCTTCCCCTGCAACTGGATCGCCACGGACTGAGCTGGCTGAGGCGCTGCGGTCGTGTCGCACCTCCTACATGGGGGTGGCGCTCTTCACCGCCGTGCTCAACATTCTGTATCTCACCGGCTCGTTTTTCATGCTCCAGGTCTACGACAGGGTGCTGCCCAGCCGCAGCGTCCCGACCCTGGTGGTGCTGTGCATCCTGGCTCTCGGCCTGTACGGCTTCCAGGCGATCCTGGACATCGTCCGCAACCGGGTCCTGATCCGGATCGCCGGCGGTTTCGCCGAGACGATGGACCGGCGAATCTACTACCTGCTGGTCAAGCTGCCGCTGCGGGCGCCGCAGATGGGTGGTTTCGAGCCGGTCCGGGACCTCGACCAGATCCGCGGCTTCATGTCGGGGCCGGGGCCTGCGGCGCTCTTCGACCTGCCCTGGATGCCGCTCTATCTCGGCATCTGCTACCTGTTTCACCCGCTGATCGGTCTCACGGCCACGGTCGGCGCCCTCATCCTGGTCGTCATCACCTTCATGACCGAGGTCAAGGTCCGCCAGCCGTCGATCGAGGTCTCGTCGCTCTCCGGCCGCCGCACCAGCCTCGCCGAAGCCAGCCGCCGCAATTCCGAGGTCCTGCATGCCATGGGCATGGTCGGTCGCTTCGCGAATCAGTGGGCGGATTACGGACGCCGCTACGTCGAGGCCCATCAGCGGGCCGGCGACATCACGGGCGGCATGGGCAGTTTCTCGCGGGCGCTCCGCATGGCGCTGCAATCGGCGGTGCTGGCAGTCGGCGCCTACCTCGTCATCAAGGGACAGGCGACCGCCGGCATCATCATCGCCGGTTCCATCCTCTCGGCACGGGCGCTGGCGCCGGTCGAGCAGGTGATCGCCCAGTGGCGGGTCTTCGTTTCGGCGCGACAGAGCTGGCACCGCCTCAACAACCTGCTGGCCCGCATTCCCGACGATCGCGACGTGATGCAATTGCCGAGGCCGAAGGCTTCGCTGTCGGTCGAAGCGGTCAGCGTGGCGCCCCCGGGCGTGAACATGCTGGTGGCGCGGGACATCGCCTTCAACCTCAAGGCGGGTCAGGGGCTGGGGATCATCGGCCCCAGCGCCTCGGGCAAGTCGTCGCTCGTGCGCGCCCTCGTTGGCGTCTGGCGGCCCGTCAGCGGCAAGGTCCGCATCGACGGCGCCACCCTCGACCAGTGGTCGTCCGAGGCGCTGGGCGAGCATGTCGGCTACCTGCCGCAGGACATGGAGCTGTTCGCCGGCACGGTCGCGCAGAACATCGCCCGCCTCGAGCCCGAACCCGACGCCGCGAAGGTGATCGCCGCGGCACAGGCCGCTGGCGTGCACGAGCTGATCCTTGGCCTGCCCAACGGCTACGAGACCGAAATGGGTGAGGGCGGCACCGCCTTGTCGGCCGGACAGCGCCAGCGCGTCGGGCTGGCGCGGGCGCTCTATGGCGACCCGTTCCTCGTGGTGCTGGACGAGCCCAATTCGAGCCTCGATCACGAGGGCGAGGAAGCCCTGACCAAAGCCATCCTGTCGGTGCGGGCGCGGGGCGGCATCGCCATCGTGGTCGCCCACCGGCCGAGCGCCCTGGCGGCCGTCGACCAGCTTCTGGTGATGCGGGCCGGCCGGCAGCAGGCCTTCGGACCGAAAGATGCCGTGCTGCGTGAGACCTTGAAGGCCGCGGCACCGCAGCAGGCCTCGCCCCAGGCAATGGTCGCCCAGCCGTCTCCTCTCCGTGCGCCCGGTGTGCGTGCCCGGGATCCGTCATGACCGAGCCCGTATCCGTCCCGTCCCTCACCCGGAAACCCCTCCTGGTCGGCGTGGCGGCCTGCCTTCTGCTGGTCTTCGGCATCGGCGGATGGGCGGCCACGACGCAACTGTCCGGAGCGGTGATCGCGCCCGGCAAGCTGGTCGTCGACACCAACGTCAAGAAGATCCAGCACCCGACCGGCGGTGTCGTGGGCGAGCTGCTCGTCAAGGAAGGTGACAGGGTCAAGCAGGGCGACGTGGTCGTCCGGCTCGACGGCACCCAGGCGAAGGCCAATCTCAGCATCGTGACCAAGTCGCTCGACGAGCTGGCCGCCCGACAGGCCCGCTTCGAGGCGGAGCGCGACAACGACAAGACCGTCGCGTTCCCCCACGAGCTGACGTGGCGCAAGCGCGATCCGGAGATCGCGCGCCTGATGAGCGGCGAGCAGAAGCTGTTCGAGATGCGTCGCACGGCGCGCGATGGCCAGAAGGCCCAGCTCAGGGAGCAGATCAAGCAGCTCAATCTTCAGATCGACGGCACGCAGGCGCAGGAAGCCGCCAAGGGCAAGGAGCTGGCGCTTCTCGCGCAGGAGCTGGAAGGTGTCCGGACGCTCTGGAAGCAGAACCTGGTGCCGATCAGCCGGGTCACGACCCTGGAGCGCGACGCGGCCCGCATGGAGGGCGAGCGCTCCGCCCTGGTCGCCTCGCTGGCGCAGAGCCGGGGCCGCATCGCCGAACTCGAGCTCAAGATCCATCAGATCGATCAGGATCTCAGCACCGAGGTCGGCAAGGAGCTGGCCGAAATCCGCGCCAAGAGGTCGGAGATGACCGAGCGCCGCGTCGCCGCCGAGGATCAGCTGAAGCGTATCGATCTCGTGTCGCCGCAGGATGGTCGGGTGTTCCAGAGGAACGTCCACACCGTCGGCGGCGTGATCCAGGCCGGCGAGCCGCTGATGCTGATCGTACCGGACTCCGACACGCTGATCGTCGACGCCAGGGTGGCGCCGCAGGACATCGACCAGATCCATGTCGGCCAGCACGCCGTCCTGCGCTTCGCCGCCTTCAACCAGCGCACGACACCCGAGGTCGACGGCGAGGTGATCCATATCGGCGCCGACGTCACGCAGGAGGACAAGGCGACCGAGCCCTATTACTCGGTACGCATCCGTGTCACCGAGAGCGGGCTCGCCAGCCTGCAGGGCCTCCAGCTTCTCGCCGGCATGCCGGTCGAAGCCTTCATCGAGACCACGCCGCGCACCGTGGCGTCGTTCCTGGTGAAGCCGTTGAGCGACCAGCTTGCGCGAGCCTTCCGCGGACGTTGACTCCTTCGCCTCCCCATTCAGATGGGGAGGTGTCGCGTCATACGCGACGGAGGGGTCATGACTGGTCGTTCTTTCTTCGGCGCTCCCGAACATCGCAAGGCGATGTCCTGACGCTCCCAGGGCTGAGCTACGCTCAGCCCTCCAACACCATGTCCGCCGCCTTCTCGCCGATCATGATCGAAGGCGCGTTGGTGTTGCCCGAGGTCAGTGTCGGCATGATCGAGGCGTCGGCGACCCGGAGCCCCTCGATGCCGTGCACTCGCAGTCGCGCATCGACAACGGCCATCGGGTCGGAACCCATCTTGCATGTCCCGACCGGGTGATAGGTCGTCTCGGCGACGCGGCGCACCCAGTCGAGGATCTCCTCGTCGCTGTTGCCGCCTGGTCCCGGCGCGATCTCGGCCACCTGCAGCGGCGCCATCGCCGGCGCAGTCATGATGGCGCGGGCGATGCGCACGGCGCGCACCGTCAGCTCGCCATCGATCGCGGCCGAGAGGAAATTGTAGCGGATCTCCGGCGGCCGCTTGGGATCGGCGGAGACGATGTGGATGGTGCCCTTGCTCTCGGGCCGCATCGGATGCGCATAGCAGGACATGCCCGACTGGCGGGCGATCCGCGGGCCGCGCGGTCCCGCCTCGGTGAACATCGGCACCCAGCCCAGCAGCAGGTCGGGCGCCTCGAGCCCGTCGCGCGAGCGCACGAAGGCGCGCAAGGGCGCACCGACCATCGAGAGAAGACTGTCGCGGTTCATCGCCCAGCGCAGCGCCTGATGCACCAGGCCGAGCCCGCGGCCGCGATCGTTGAAGGTGACGCCACGCGTGCCGATGGTCCATCGCGTGCGCGGCGCGTAGTGCTCGCGCAGATTCTCGCCGACGCCCGGCAATGCGTGACGAACCTCGATGCCGAGGCCGCGCAGCCGCTCCGGCTGGCCGATGCCCGACAGTTCGAGAAGCTGCGGCGAGTTGATCGATCCGCCGCTCACCACGACGGCGCGGGCGGCTCGCGCCTCACGCGCCTCGCCACCGACCGCATAGCGCACGCCGGTGCAGCGTTTGCCGTCGAGCAGCAGCCGTTCGGCCAGCGCCCCGGTCTCGATCCGCAGGTTGGGCCGCCGCTTCGCCGGATCGAGGTAGCAACGGGCCGTGCTCATGCGCCAGCCGGAGGCAATGGTCGCCTGGCTCATCGCGATGCCGTCCTGCTGCGCCCCGTTGTAGTCGGGGTTGTGACGGACCCCGACCTCGCCCGCTGCCTTTATGATCGTGGCGAAGAGCGGATTGGCCGGGGCGGGGTTGGTCACCTTCAACGGGCCGGAGCGCCCGCGAAAGCGCTCATCGCCCTCCTCGTAGCTCTCCATGCGCTTGAAGAAGGGGAGGACGTCTTCGTAGGCCCAGCCCTGGTTGCCCATCTGCGCCCAGGTGTCGAAGTCCTGCGCTTGGCCGCGCACGAAGGCGAGGCCATTGATCGCGCTGGAGCCGCCCAGCAGCTTTCCGCGCGGCACCGGGATGCGGCGGCCGTTGGTGCTCGCCTCGGGTTCGGAACTGTAGAGCCAGTTGACCGCCGGGTTGGTGATCAACCGCGAATAGCCGACGGGGATGCGGGTCCAAGGATGATCGGCGGGCCCGGCTTCCAGCAGCAGCACCTTGTGGCGCGGGTCGGCCGACAGCCTGTTGGCGACGACGGCGCCCGCCGAACCGGCGCCGACGACGATATAGTCGTATTCCATTGCGGCCAGTATGGCGCGCGGCTGCTCCGCCTGTCGACTGCCGCGACGACGGCCCGGCTTTACGCGGGCCGATGTTTGGGCATGATGCGGCCCCCGACAACCTCGAAGGAAAAAGCCATGCGTGGTGTCTCCCTCCTGCTTCCCCTCGGCCTTTCCATCGCCTGTGCCGCCGGCATCGCGACCGCCCAGCCAGCCGGGCCGGACATGACGGGCACCTGGACGGGCACCAACAAGAGCATCGTGAGCGGCCTGCCGGCTCACTTTCCGGTGACCGCGCCCTCGACGGTCGTCGACGGCAACCGCCTGGTCGAACTCAAGATCACGGTGCGGATCGACGGCCAGGACGAAGGCCGCTTCTGGGGCACGCTGTCGTCGGAATCGAAGGCCGAGCCGATCATTGGCGTCATCGGGTCGGACGGAAAGCGCGTGCGCATGATCGGGCAGGGCGGTTCGGCGATCGAGGGCACCTTGCTCGACGACGGCAGGCTCGAACTCTTCTATACGGAGAACCGTGCCGGCGTTTCGGTCGCCGCCACCAACGTGCTGACGAAAGCGAAGTAGGACCCCTCTCGATGATCTCACGGAGAAGCATGCTGGCGGGCGGCCTCGCCCTGCCGGCGCTGGCCGGCTGCGGCGGCCAGCCGACGACCCAGCCGACGGCCTATGCTCCCGGCCAGACGCGGCCCGGCCTCGATGCGGTGATCGACATCAGCCACAACGTGACGGTCACCAGCTTCGCTGCGGTCCGCCGCAGCAACATCCTGGCCGTCATTCACAAGGTGACCGAGGGCGGCGACTGGTTCGACCCGTCTTACTCGTCGCGGCGGCGCCAGGCCGAGGCGGCCGGCCTCCTGTGGGGCGGCTACCATTTCGGCACGCGCCAGTATTCGGGCGAGCGGCAGGCGGAAGCGTTTCTCTCGGCCTGCCAGCCCGGCCCGCAGACCGTGATGGCGCTCGACCTGGAGCCGAACGACGCCAACCCGCGCAACACGATGCGGCTCGACCAGGCCGAGGCCTTCGTGCTGGCGGTGCAGAAGGCCACCGGCCGCCTGCCGATGCTCTATTCCCATCCCGCCTGGGCCGACGGCGAGATCTACGGCCGCCGCCGCATCAGCCTCGGCGCCAGCGTGCGGCCGGGCTCGCTCCTGTCGCGCTGCGACCTGTGGCTGGCCGATTATCGCGAGACGCCGCGGATTCCCATGGCGTGGGCGGATCGCGGCTGGAAGCTCTGGCAGTACGTGGCGGACGAAACCGCCCAGAACTTCGCCTATGGCAGCGAACCCCGCCACGTCGAGGGCGTCGGCCACTGCGACCGCAACATGTACAACGGCGACGCCGCGAGCCTGAACCGCTGGTGGAAGAACGGCGGGCGGAGTTAGGACAAAGCTGTCGTCCTGAGCGCAGCGAAGGACCTGACCCAGCGAGCGAAGGACTCCCTGGCGGGCGGGAGATCCTTCGCTGCGCTCAGGATGACAGAATGGGTTAGTTGCTAACCCAACTCACCGCGCGGCCAGCGCCGCGAACGCCTTGCGCGTCGCTTCGAGCGCGAAGTCGATGTCGGCTTCGGTGTGGGCGGTCGACAGGAACATGTTGTGGCGCGGGTGCAGGTAGGCGCCGTGCTTCAGCGCCTCGACGGTGAAGAAGTTGCCCTTCTCGCAGTCGGGATCGTTGTCGAACAGGAGTGTCGGCATCTGCGGCGGGCCGCTCTGGCGCACGCCGATACCGAACTCGGCCGACTGCGCCGCGATGCCGTCGCGCAGCCGCTGGCCCATGGCCCGCATATGCGCCGGCCCGTCGGTGCTCTCCAGCACGTCGAGCGTCGCCAGCGCCGCCGCCATCGACACGGCGCTGCACCAGAACGAGCCGGTAACGTAGAGCTTGGACGCGGCCTCGCGGTAGCGGTTGTTGCCGGTGACGGCGGCCAGCGCATGGCCGTTGGCGATCGCCTTGCTCCAGGCGCTGAGGTCGGGCTGCACGCCGACCAGGTCCCAGCTGCCGCGCATCGTCAGCCGGAAACCGGCGCGCACGTCGTCGACGATCAGCGCCGCATCGTTGGCGTCGCACAGCTCGCGGGCGCGGCGGGCGAAGGCGGCGTCCGGCATCTCCTGGTCCTTGCCGAAATCGTGCTTGAAGGCGGAGACGACGATGCCCGCCAGGTCGTCGCCGGCGCGCTGCACGGCCGACTCGAGGCTGCCGGTGTCGTTGAACCTGAAGGTCAGCATGTGGGCGCGATCCTCCGGCGTCACGCCGTATTGGTTCGGCGTGCACCACGGGATGGCGCCGTGATAGGCGCCCTCGGCCACCAGGATCTTTCGCTTGCCCGAGGCGGCGCGCGCCAGCGTCACGCAGGTCGTGGTCGCGTCGGTGCCGTTCTTGCCGAACAGCGCCCAGTCGGCATGCGGGATCAGCCCGACCAGCCGCTCGGCCAGCTCGACCAGCCGCTCCGACGGGCCGTTCAGGCAATCGCCCGCCGCCGTCTGCCGCGCCACCGCTTCGGCCACCACCGGATTGCCGTGGCCGACCACGATCGGGCCCCAGCTGCACATGAAGTCGACATAGCGCCTGCCGTTCACGTCCCACAGGTGACAGCCCTCGCCGCGTTCGAAGAACTGCGGATAGCCCTCGGGCAGCCGGTCGCTGCGCAGATGCCCGTACATGCCGCCGGGAATGACAAGCTGGGCGCGCTGCCGCAGTTTCTGGTCGGCTGTGAGGCTCATCGCACGGGCTCCGCTACGCTGTGAACTGGCCTATATATACCGCACGCACGAAATTTGGGGGGAACAATGGATCTCAAGGGCAAGGTGGCCGTCGTCACCGGCGGCAATGGCGGGCTGGGCCAGCGCATCTGTCACGCGCTGGCGGCAGAGGGCTGCCACATCGCCGTCGTCTATGCGCAGAGCAAGGACCAGGCCGAGGGCGTTGCGCGCGATCTCGCACGCCACCAGGTCAGCGCCGCCGCCTTCGCCTGCGACGTGACGCAGCGCGACCAGGTCGACCGGCTGGTCGACGACGTCGTGAAGCGCTTCGGCCGGCTCGACATCCTCGTGAACGACGCGGCCTACAACAAGTCGATCCCCTTCACCGATCTCGACGGCCTCACCTACGAGGAATGGACCAAGATCATCGACATCAACCTGACCGGCCCGATGCTGCTCACCAAGGCCGTCGGCCCGGTGATGAAGCGCCAGGGCGAGGGCCGCATCGTCAATATCGCCTCGGTCGCGGGCTTGGGACCGACCGGCTCCTCGATCGCCTACGCCGTCTCGAAGGCGGGCCTCATCCATCTGACGAAGTGCATGGCCGTAGCACTCGCGCCCGAGGTGCTGGTGAACTGCGTGGCCCCCGGCCTCTTGGAAGGCACCCGCGCCACCGCCAACCTGCGCCCCGAGGTGGTCGCGAAGAACGCCAGCGCCTCGCTGCTCGGCAAGCCCGCCGACAAGGACGACTGCGCCGACCAGGTCGTCACGATGTGCCGGACCAACAGCACGACAGGTCAGACGCTGGTGATCGATTCGGGGCGGGTGTTTCATTGAGGAGGGAGGTGGGCCTGGCCTAAGCGGCGCTCAGCAACTTAGCGTTCGGCCTCCCCGCTTGACCAAACCGAGCGATTCGAGCGGCTACCTCGGGGCGATGTCTAATAAAACGCCAAAGGTATGTATGCGGATCTCTAATCTCTCTTAGTAGTTTTGCTTTCCCACTTCCAATTGTCTGGCCGAGCAAATCGGCATTCTCAAGAGAGCCCGCATTCTGGAAATGTAACTTTAGGTCATCCGCTTGAAGCTGCCGAGCGGCTTGTTCGTCATTCAATTTGAAGAAGTTTCGCAGCACTAATGCTCACTCGATCATTTGTATGATCTTTGATTTTGGTTGCTCGCATGCAACCATAAAGAGATTATCTAGGCAGTTCAAATCTCACCCCCGCGCGCGCCAATCCGCCGCCCAGCGCCGCGGCCGTACCATCCGCGCGCCAGCAGGCGGCGCCGGTCATGGTGCCGTCGTCGTGGAACTGGATGGCGTTCATGCCGCCGGCCACGGTCGGCATGATCTTGAGCGTGTGGCCGCGCGCTTCGAGATCCTGGCGGACCGGGGCGGGGATGCCGTGCTCGACTTCCAGGACGGGACCCTCGGTCCAGATGCGCGGTGCCTCGACGGCCTCCTGCAGCGCCATGCCATGGTCGATCAGGTTGAGCAGGGCCTGCAGCGCCGAGGGGAAGATCTTGCGGCCGCCGGGCAGGCCCAGCGCATAGCGCACCTTGCCGTCCCGGAGCGCCATCATCGGCGACATCGAGGTCGTGACCCGTTTGCCCGGCGCAATCGAGAGCGCGTTGCCGCGGCGCGGGTCGTAGTTGTTCATGTAGTTGTTGGGGATCATGCCGGTGCCGGGCACGATGAAGCGCGCGCCGAACAGGCTGTTGATGGTCTGGGTCGTGCTGACGACGTTGCCCTTGCCGTCGGCCACGGTGAGATGGGTCGTGTCCTGGCCCTCGGCCGCCTGCAGTCCGCCGGTCCATTGCGTCGCGCGGGCGATGTCCAGCAGCTTGCGGCGCTGGTCGGCATAGTCGCGGCTCACGATGCGTTCGACCGGCACCTTCACGAAGTCCGGATCGCCGCTCGCCTCGGCGCGGTCGGCGAAGGCGATTTTCAGCACTTCGGCCAGCAGGTGCAGCGTGTCGACGGAGCCGAAACCCATCTTCGCGATGTCGTAGGCTTCGAGGATGTTCAGCATCTGGGCGATGTGCACGCCCGAGGCGGCGGGCGGGGGCGGGCCGAGGATCTCCCAGCCGCGATAGTGGCCGCGGATCGGCGCGCGCTCTTCGACCTTGTAGCCGGTGAGATCGTCGCGGCGCACGAAGCCGCCGGTCTTCTCCATACATTCCACGAGCAGGTCGCCCAGCGGCCCGCCATGCAGCGCCTTCTCGCCCTGCTGCGAGACCAGGGTCAGCGCCTCGGCGTATTGGCCCTGCACGAGCCGCTCGCCGGCTTTGAGCGGCGTGCCGTTGGGGAGCAGCAGCGCAGCGGCGAGCCTGTCCTTTAGCAGGTCGGGGCCGGCATCCTTGATACAGTCCGAGAGATAGGGCGTCACCGCGAAGCCGCGCGCGGCGTGGCGGATCGCGGGCTGCATCACGTCGGTCAGGCTCATCGTGCCGAAGCGCTCCAGCGCCAGGCACCAGGCGCGCAGCGAGCCCGGCGTCGCGACCGACTTCGGCCCGACCAGGTTCTCCTGCCCTTCGACGTCATAGACCTCGGGCGCGGCGCCGGGGACCGGCTTGTACATGTCGGGATGGCCCATCTGCGGCACGGCGCTCATGCCGTCGAGGATGCGATGGCTGCCGTCGGCCAGGCGGATATGGCAGGTCGTGCCGCCGATCAGGCCGACCATCATCGGCTCGACCACGGTGAGCGCGAACTGCATCGCCACGGCGGCATCGACCGCGTTGCCGCCGGCCGCCAGCATTTCCAGGCCCGCGGCCGAGGCCAGCGGATGGTTGGAGACCGCCATGCCGCGCGGCCCATGGGCCGGCTGCTTCTCGCAGGTGAATTGCGTGCCCGCGCGCTCGCGCCATGTCGACTGGGTCATCCGTGTCCTCGCTGAATATCGGTGAAATCTCGCATGCGGTTCAGGCGGCGGCTACCCATTCACCTCATCCTGAGAGCCCGGCCGGAAATGAATTGAATTCGATTCAAACACTTACCTCATCCTGAGGAGCGCCGCGAAGCGGCGCGTCTCGAAGGATGGGCAACAGGCAAGGTGCGCGTTCCCACCCTTCGAGACACATCGCTACGCGATGCTCCTCAGGGTGAGGTCATTGGGGCACGGCGCGTCTCGAAGGATGGGCAACGATCCCCGTCATTTGCCACCCCTTTTCGCGAGCACCCGAAGCGCCCCGAAATCGCCCCTGATCAGGGCTTCCTTCTTGGCGCGCGACCAACCCTTGATTTGTCTTTCGACCGCAATTGCATCGGTGATGTTCAGGAAATGCTCCGACCAGACAATGGCCACGGGCAGACGTTTGGACGTATAGCCGCCGAAGGCACCGCTATTGTGCTCGGAAAGACGCCGCTCCAGGCCATGACGCGCCGAACCCACATAGTAGCTGCCGTCCGAACAGCGAAGCATGTAGACGTGCGCTCCGTTTTCGTTGTCCATCGTTCCTGCCAGCTCGACCTTGGCCCATCCTTCGAGACGGTCGCTGCGCGGCGCTAAAACAACAGGCTATGAACAAGCCCGATGACCTCACCCTGAGGAGCATCGCGCAGCGATGCGTCTCGAAGGGTGGGAACGCGCACCCTGCCTGTTGCCCATCCTTCGAGACGGCCACTTCGTGGCCTCCTCAGGATGAGGTAAGTGCTTGATTCGATTCAATTCATTTCCGGCCAGCCTCTCAAGATGAAATCAGTGTTTGGAGCGATTCAATTTCATTTCCGGTCAACCTCGCGGGGTGAGGTTGGTAGGGGAGGCGGCGGTTACCGCCCCACGCGCTGCTCGGCTTCCTCGCAACGCTGCAGCCGCTCGCAGGCGGCCTCGTTGCGGTCGCCCTTGGGGTTGAAGCAGGCGGCGGCGTCGGTCGAGCCGTCGGACACGATGCGGGTGAGGCGGGCGCGCGACTCGGCCGGGCGCTCGACGTCCAGCAGGCCCTTGCGGGTCAGCACGTTGGCGAAGCGGATGACCAGACGCTCGCGCGCCCGCATCGCCTCGGGCGCGGACGCCTTGGCGTCGCGGCACCATTGCATCCCCGCCGCCTTGCCGCAGCCCCAGAGCTGCATCTGGCGGAAGCGCTCGGCGAGTTCGCCATTCACGCCGAGGCAATAGGCGGCGATGTCGTCGTCGTCGAGGAGCGGTTCGGGGTCCTGCGCCTGTGCCTGCGCCAGTGCCGGCAAGGCCGCGAGCACGAGCAGGAGGCAGAGTCCGAACCGCATCCCGTCAGATGAACATGTCGAGCTGGTTGTAGTTCTTCAGCACCGTCTCGCGCATCGCCTCGCTCCAGCGATTCTCGTCCTGGCGGTCGGCCAGCGGGCGATAGACATGGCTCTTCTCGTGCGGGAAGCGCTGGCGGCGCGCGTCGATCGCCAGCAGCAGGATGCGCAGCCGCTTGTCGATGCGCTCGGCGTCGTAGGTCACGGTCTCGCCGGTCAGTCGCTTCGTCGTGACGTTCAGCACGCGCCGGCGCGGGAAGAAGCCGGCATTGATCGTCACCCGGCGGTCGGGCGAGGAGTTGGCGAAGGAACCGTGCAGCAGCTGGCGGTTGGTGACGATCGTGTCGCCGGCGCCGGCCAGCATCGGCACCGCGCCCGCGATCCGGTCGGAGCCGCTCTCTGCCACCAGTTTGCGGATGTCGGCCTTGCCGTGGCGGTGGCTGCCCGGCAGCACCCAGACGCAGTTGCCCGCGGTGCTGGGATAGAGCTGGGTCATGAAGTTGAAGCCGTGGGCGCCCATGTCCCAGTCGGCGGCGTCCCAATGGGTCGTGCCGTCCTGGTGCCAGGCGACCGAGGGGCCGAGCCCGGTTTCCTTGATGAAGGTCACCTCGTTGTAGGGCACGAAATCCTCGCCGAGGATCGCCTCGGCGGCGGCCAGCAGGCCGGGATGGCCGTACA
>JAGNNA010000122.1 GCA_017990895.1 Reyranella sp. | reverse complement strand
CCCCTGTTGTGACGGTGGATGAGCACGAGCCCATGCATGGTCAGGTCGTCATCGACGCTGTCGAATATGTCGGTGCCCTGAGCGAAAAGCGGCGCGAGGCCGCCGGTGGCGATCACCTTCATCCGCCGCGCCCGCTCGGTCCGGATCTT
Organism: Reyranella sp.; assembly: GCA_017990895.1. GTDB lineage: Bacteria > Pseudomonadota > Alphaproteobacteria > Reyranellales > Reyranellaceae > Reyranella. The sequence goes on along the minus strand of JAGNNA010000122.1, from coordinate 12,637 downwards.
GCCCACGATGCCTTCGACAAGGCCGACATAGCCCCAGTAGATGCCCGACTGCATGCAGGCAACCGTATTCGTCCCGACGACCATCTGCGGTTTCGTGACATCGACATGCGGCAGCGCCGCCGCCGCCATGTGCAGCGCCTCGAGGCTGAGGTTCACCCCCGGCGCGATCACGCCGCCGACATAGGCGCCATCGGTGTCGGCGACATCGAAGGTCGTCGCCGTACCGAAGTCGACGATGATGAGATCGCCGCCGTGCCTGTCCACGCCCGCAGCCGTGTTCACCAGCCGGTCGGGGCCGACCGTGGTGCCCTGATCGACGCGCGGCGCCACGGGCAGCACGCAGTCGGGCTTGCCGACGACAAGCGGGCGGCAGTTGAAATAGCGGTCGCAAAGGACGCGCAGGTTGAACACCACCCGCGGCACGGTCGACGAGATGATCACCTCGTCGATCTCCACCGGCACCCTGTGATGCTCCATCAGCGTCGAGAACCAGACGAAATACTGGTCCGCCGTACGCTGATGCTCGGTCGAGGTGCGCAGCGTGCAGCGGAACCGCGTCCCGTCCCAGACGGAGAAGACGGTATTGGTGTTGCCGCAGTCGATGCAGAGGAGCATGGCTTCCCTCCCTCAGAAATAGACATCCGCCGCCGGGATCGCCCGCCGCCCCGCGGCGGTGCGGATCACCAGCGCGCCCGCCTCGTCGATCGTCTCGAACGTGCCATCGACCGTCTCGGCGACCGTTCGGGCGGTGACGGCCTGGCCGAGCCGTGCGGCGCGGGCCAGCCAGGCCGTGCGGATCGGCGCGAAACCGAAGGTGACAAGCTGCGCCTCCCAGCGGGCGAAGGCGGGCGCGATGAGGTCGAGAAGCGCCTCGGGCGCGAGCCTCAGGCCGGTCTCTCCCAGCAAGGATACGGGCCGCGTGGCGCCCGGCTCGACCGCCTCGGACGGCGGGGCGGCGACAAGGTTCACGCCGATACCGATGGCAAGGTGACTGACACCCGCCCCGGTTCCGGCGCTTTCCAGCAGGATGCCCGCGACCTTGCCGCCATTCAGCAGCACGTCGTTCGGCCATTTCAGCGCAAGTGTCGCGCCCGGCCCGACCGCGAGCGCAAGCGCGTCCGCGAGCGCCAGCGCCGCGACGAAGCTGCGTTGCGCGGCGGCCGCCGGATCGCCCGAGGGCCACATCACCAGCGTGGCGAAGAAATTGCCTTCGGACGCGACCCAGGCCCGTCCCCGCCGCCCCCGAGCCGCCGTCTGGCGGCGCGCGAGGATCCAGGTCGGCTGCGTCAGTCGCGGCGCAAGCCGCGCCGCTTCGGCATTCGTGCTGTCCACTTCGGCAAGGACATGGCGCGCCACCCCCTCGGGCCAGGCCGGAATCTCCGCCGCCGGCTCAGCGGACAAGAACTTCGGCCGCCAGCGCCGCGGCCCCCTCGATCCCGAAGAGGTTCACGACACCCGCCACCATGACCACGGCCGAGGCGACGAGCAGGAGCCATTGCGCCGGCGCCATCGGCGTGTCGACACCGTCGCCCTCGGTGCCGAAATACATGTAGAAGATGATGCGCAGGTAGTAGAAGGCGCCGATAACCGAGGCGATGACACCGGCCACCGCCAGCCAGACCATGTCGGCGTTCACCGCAGCGAGAAGCACGCCGTACTTCGCGAAGAACCCGAGCGTCGGCGGCACGCCGGCAAGGCTGAACAGGAGGATCATCAGCGCCAGCGCCTTCACCGGCTCCTTCCTAGCGTAGAGGTTCAGCGAGGTGATGTCGACCACCGGCGCACCGTCGCGCTCCATCGACAGGATGAAGGCGAAGGTGCCGACGTTCATGACTATGTAGATCGCCATGTAGATCAGCATCGCCTGCACACCGGTCTCGGTTCCTGCGGCAAGACCGACAAGCGCGAAGCCCATATGGGTGATCGAGGAATAGGCCATCAGCCGCTTGAAGTCGCGCTGGCCGATACCGCCGACCGCGCCGAGGAACATCGACAGGAGCGCAATCACCGCGACGACCTGGCTCCAGTCCGCTACCGCGGCGCCGAAGGCGTCGAAGACCAGCCGCGCGAAGAGCGCCATCGCCGCCATCTTCGGTGCGGTGGCGAAGAAGGCAGTGACCGGTGTGGGCGAGCCTTCGTAGACGTCCGGCGTCCACATGTGGAACGGCACCGCCGAGACCTTGAAGGCCATGGCGGTGATCATCAGCACCAGCCCGAAGAGGAGCCCGACCGAGACATGCCCGCCCTGGATCGTCTCGATGATCCCGGCGAAGAGCGTGGTGCCGGTGAAGCCGTAGGTGAGCGAGGCACCATAGAGGAGCGTCCCCGAAGCAAGCGAGCCGAGCACGAAATACTTCAGCCCCGCCTCGGTCGATTTCGCGCTGTCGCGGCGGAAGGCCGCGAGGATGTAGAGCGACAGCGACTGCAGCTCGAGCCCCATGTACAGCGCCATGAGATCGCCGGCCGAGACCATGACCATCATGCCAGCGACGGCAAGTGCCGTGATCAGCGGAAACTCGAACCGCGCGAGACCCCGGCGCGTCATGTAATCCGCGCTCATGGCGAGCACCGCGGCCGCGCCCAGAAGCACCGTCACCTTGGCGAAGCGCGCGTAGGGGTCGTCGTTGAACATACCGCCGAAGGCCATCCGCTCGCCGGGATCGGACAGGCCGATCCAGGCGGCGATGCCGACGAAGACCGCGACCGTCGCCCAGGTCAGCGTGCCCGCAAGCTCGTCCTTGCCGGTATAGACCGCGCCGATGAGGGCGGCCATCGCGTAGACGACCAGGACCACTTCGGGCAGGATGGCGGAGAAATCAGCGGAAATCATCGCGGGTCGTCCTCAGTCGCTGGCCAGCTTCACGCCGCTGTCGGCGGGAAGCGCGGCGTGGTATTCGGTGATCAGCGCCTTGACCGTGGGGCCGGTAAGATCGGTGACGAGGCTTGGATAGACGCCAAGGAGCAGGGTCATCGCGACCAGCGGCGCAAAGACCGCCTTCTCGCGCGCGCTCAGGTCGGTGATCGTCTTCAGGGCTTCCTTGATGAGATCGCCGAAGACGATCCGGCGATAGAGCCAGAGCGCATAGGCGGCGCTCAGGATCACGCCCGTGGTGGCGAAGAAGGCCACCCAGGTGTTGACCTGGAAGATGCCCATGAGCGTAAGGAACTCGCCGATGAACCCGCTGGTGCCCGGCAGGCCGACATTCGCCATGGTGAAGAACATGAAGACGAGCGCATAGGCCGGCATGCGGTTCACGAGACCGCCGTAGGCGTCGATCTCGCGCGTGTGCATCCGGTCGTAGATCACGCCGACGCAGAGGAAGAGCGCGCCCGAGATGAAGCCGTGGCTCAGCATCTGGAAGATCGCGCCGTCGAGCCCCTGCTGGTTCGCGGCGAAGATGCCCAACGTCACATAGCCCATGTGGGCGACCGACGAATAGGCGATGAGCTTCTTCATGTCGTCCTGCGCCAGCGCCACGAGCGAGGTGTAGACGATGGCGATGGCCGAGAGCCAGAAGACGAAGCCCGCAAGCAGGTCCGAGGCCACCGGGAACATCGGCAGCGAGAAGCGCAGGAACCCGTAGCCCCCCATCTTCAGGAGGATCGCCGCCAGCACCACCGACCCCGCCGTCGGCGCCTGCACATGCGCGTCCGGCAACCAGGTGTGGACCGGCCACATCGGCAGCTTCACCGCGAACGAGGCGAAGAAGGCGACCCAGAGCAGCGTCTGCATGCCGCCGGCGATGTGGACGCCCCAGAGGCTGAACGCCTCCGACGAGAACTCGTGGTTGAGCAGCGTCGGGATGTCGGTCGTCTGCGCATCCACATACATCGCGATCAGCGCGACGAGCATGAGGACCGAGCCGAGGAAGGTGTAGAGGAAGAACTTGAAGGAGGCGTAGATCCGGTCCTTGCCGCCCCAGATGCCGATGATGAGGAACATCGGGATCAGCTGCCCCTCGAAGAAGAGGTAGAAGAGCAGGAGATCGAGCGAGACGAAGACACCGATCATCAGCGTCTCGAGGACGAGGAGCGCGATCATGTATTCCTTCACCCGTACCGTCACCTCCCAGGTAGAGAGGATGGTGATCGGCATGAGGAACGTGGTGAGGAGGACGAGGAGGACGGAAATCCCGTCGACGCCCAGCTTGTATTTCAGCCCCAGAATCCATGCGCGCTCTTCCACGAACTGGAAGCCAGCGTCGGCGGGGTTGAACCCCGCGAGCAGGAAGAGCGAGACGAGGAACGTCGCCGACGTGGCGATCAGCGCGAGCCACTTGGCATTCTTCTGCGCCGCCGGATCGTCGCCCTTGAGGAAAAGAGCGAGGATCGCCGCCGCGACGAGGGGCAGGAAGGTGATGATGGAAAGCAGGTTTTCCATTACTGCGCGCCCCCCAAGAGCGTCATCCAGGTCAGAAGCACCGCGATGCCGATGACCATCGCGAAGGCATAGGTGAAGATGTAGCCCGTCTGCAGCCGCGCCGCGATCCGCGTCAGCGTTGGGATGAAGCCCATCGCCACGCCGTTGATCGTGCCGTCGATGACGTTGCCGTCGCCCTTCTTCCACAGGAAGCGGCCGAGCCGGTTCGCCCCGCCGACGAACACCGCGTCATAGACCTCGTCGAAATACCACTTGTTGAGCAGGAACCGGTAGAGGATCGGCTGCTGCGCCGCAAGCCGCCGGGGGATCGAGGGGTCGCGGATATAGAAGAGCCATGCCAGCGCGAGTCCGATCAGCATGGCGACGAAGGGCGAGACCTTGACCCAGACCGGCGACTCGTGCGCACGGTCCATGACATCGGTCAGCATCAGGATCGCGCCCCCGGGGGCCTGGCCGGCGGCGGCGTGGCCTTCGCCAGCGGCCGGCGCCGCGGCTTCATCGCCGGCCGGAGCTTCGGTGCTGGCGGCGGCTCCCTCGGCCGTCGCGGCGGCAGTCGCCTCGGCCGGAGCTTCGGTGCTGGCGGCGGCCTCGTGCGGCAGGCTGAAGAACTGCGAGACGCTGTCGTGATCGCCGAAGAAGGGCTTGTACCAGAGCATCCCCGCGAAGATCGCGCCGAGCGCCAGCGCGCCAAGCGGAACGGTCATGGTCCACGGGCTTTCATGGGCGTGCTCGTGGGCGTGATGGTCGCCGCGAGGGCGGCCGTAGAAGGTCATGAACATCAGCCGCCAGGAATAGAAGCTGGTGAACAGCGCCGCGACCACCAGCGCCCAGAAGGCGAAGCCGTTGCCGCTGGCGAACGCGCTCTCGACGATGGCGTCCTTCGACAGGAACCCGGCGAAGCCGATGGTGGTCAGCGGAATGCCGACGCCGGTGATGGCGAGCGTGCCGATCATCATCGCCCAGAAAGTCAGCGGGATCTTCTTCCTCAGCCCGCCATAGTTCCGCATGTCCTGCTCGTGGTGCATCGCGGTGATCACCGAGCCAGAGCCGAGGAACAGCATCGCCTTGAAGAACGCATGGGTGAAGAGGTGGAACATCGCCGCGCCGTAGACGCCGGCGCCGGCGGCGACGAACATGTAGCCGAGCTGCGAACAGGTCGAATAGGCGACGACGCGCTTGATGTCGTTCTGCACGAGGCCGACGGAGGCCGCGAAGAATGCCGTCGCCGCGCCGATATACATGACGATCGACTTGGCCTCGGGGGCGTACTCGAAGAGCGGCGACATCCGGCAGACGAGGAACACCCCCGCCGTCACCATCGTCGCCGCATGGATCAGCGCGGAAACGGGGGTCGGGCCCTCCATCGCGTCCGGCAGCCAGGTATGCAGGAAGAGCTGCGCGGATTTGCCCATGGCGCCGACGAACAGGAGGAAGGCGAGCAGGTTGGCCGCGTTCCAGTCGGCCCAGAGGAAGCGCATTTGCGTCTCGGCCAGCGTCGGCGCGGCGGCGAAGATGTCGTCCATCCTGATGCTGTCGACCAGGTAGAAGAGACCGAAGATGCCGAGCAGGAACGCGAAGTCACCGACCCGGTTGACGACGAAGGCCTTGATCGCGGCGGCATTCGCGCTCGACTTGCGGTAGTAGAAGCCGATCAGCAGGTAGGAGGCGAGGCCCACGCCCTCCCAGCCGAAGAACAGCTGGAGCAGGCTGTCGGCGGTGACCAGCGCGAGCATGGCGAAGGTGAAGAGCGAGAGATAGGCGAAGAACCGGGGCTTGTAGCTCTCGCCCTCGCGGAAGTTCTCGTCATGGGCCATGTAGCACCAGGAATAGAGGTGCACGAGCGCCGAGACCGTCGTCACCACGATCAGCATGATCGCCGTCAGCCGGTCGAGCCGGATCGACCATGTGGTGTCGAGCGCGCCGGAGCGGAGGAAGTCCATGATGTGGATGTGGCTCGTCACCCCGTCGAACGTCAGGAAGACGATCCAGGACAGCAGCATCGACAGGAACAGCAGGCCCGTAGTCACCACCAGGGCGCCGGTCTCGCCGATGATCTTCCAGCCGAAGCCGCCGATGATCGCGCCGACGAGCGGGGCAAGAAGGATGATCGTTTCCATTTGCCCTTACCCCTTCATCACGTTGACGTCTTCGACGTCGATGGTGCCGCGGTTGCGGAAGAAGCAGACGAGGATCGCGAGGCCGATCGCTGCCTCGGCCGCCGCCACGGTCAGCACGAAGATGGTGAAGACCTGCCCCACGAGGTCGCCCAAATAGGCCGAGAACGCCACCAGGTTGATGTTCACCGACAGGAGGATCAGTTCGATCGACATCAGGATGACGATGATGTTCTTCCGGTTGAGGAAGATGCCGAAGATGCCGATCACGAACAGCGCCGCGGCAACGCCAAGGTAATGTGTCAGTCCGATCATTCTCGTCCCTCCGGGCCTGATGCCCGCTGTCTTTCCTGTCACCCCCGCGAAAGCAGGGGCCATTGTTCGTTCCCACGCCCCGCTTGCGCGGGGATGACGGGTGTCACAGCCCCTGCCCCGGCTTCACGTCCTTCAGTTCCATCGCTTTGGCCGGATCGCGCCACATCTGCTGGAGCACATCCTGCCGCTTCACATCCTTGCGGTGGCGCAGCGTCAGCACGATGGCGCCGATCATCGCGACCAGCAGGATCAGCCCGGCAAGCTGGAACAGCAGGATGTACTTGTCGTAGATCAGCAGCCCCAGCGCGGCGGTGTTCTCGATCCCCTCGGGCGTCACCGCGCCGCGCATCGCCGCGGCGGTCTCGGCCGGCGCCCAGGCGCCGAAGGCGATGCCGAGCTGCATCACGATCACCACGCCGACGAGAAGGCCAAGCGGCATGTAGCGCACCATCTCGCCCTTCAGTTCGGCGAAATCGACGTCGAGCATCATCACCACGAAGAGGAACAGCACCGCCACCGCGCCGACATAGACGATGATCAGCAGCATCGCCACGAACTCGGCCCCGAGCAGCACGAAAAGCCCGGCCGAGGAGAGGAAGGCGAGGATCAGCCACAGCACCGAATGCACCGGGTTCCGGCTCAGGACCACCATGAGCCCCGCCGCCACCGCCGTGATGGCGAAGAGGTAGAAGGCGAACACCATGACACTCATGCGTCATCTCCCGTTTTGTCGCCGGCCTCATCGAAGACGCCCTGGGCGATCTCGAGTGCCTTGGTCATGGCGGGCAACCCGCCGAACATGCTCATCTGGTAGATCACTTCCGCGATCTCGCGCCTGGTCGCCCCGGCTTCCAGCGCGTGGCGGATGGTCAGGCGCATCTGCGGCTCGGCCTGCGCGCCCAGCACGGTCAGCGCCGCGACGGTGACCAGAAGCCTTGTCTTGGCATCAAGCCCCTCGCGGTTGAAGGTCTTGCCGAACCACATCTCCATCATGTCCTTGGACATGGTCGGCCACAGCGTCTCCGCTCCCTTGAACGAGAACGTCTCCAACGCGGGATTGAAGGCGCGGGCCATCTCCTGGCCCTGCTCCAGCATCTGCGCGAAGAGTTTCTGGGCGGCGTCGTTCATCGGTAGGGCGCGTCCAGTTCGAGGTTGCGGGCGATCTCGGCCTCCCAGCGGTCGCCGTTGGCCAAGAGCTTTGCCTTGTCGTAGAACAGCTCCTCGCGCGTCTCGGTGGCGAATTCGAAGTTCGGTCCCTCGACGATGGCGTCGACCGGGCAGGCCTCCTGGCAGAAGCCGCAGTAGATGCACTTGGTCATGTCGATGTCGTAGCGCGTCGTCCGCCGCGAGCCGTCCGCGCGCGGCTCGGCGTCGATGGTGATCGCCTGCGCCGGGCAGATCGCCTCGCAGAGCTTGCAGGCGATGCAGCGTTCCTCGCCGTTCGGGTAGCGGCGCAGCACATGTTCGCCGCGGAAGCGGGGGCTGAGCTGCCCCTTCTCGTGCGGGTAGTTCAGCGTGGCCTTGGGGGCGAAGAAGTACTTGAAGCCGACCTTGAAGCCCAGCCACATGTCCCAGAGCAGGAAGTATTTCGCGGCGCGGGTGTAGTTGATGTCCGCCATGTCAGCCCCCCACCGCCCAGCGCGCCCAGAAGCCGCCGAGCACCTCGAATTTTGCCAGGAACGAGACGATCACCACCCAGCCGATCGACAAGGGCAGGAATACCTTCCAGCCGATCCGCATCAGCTGGTCGTAGCGGTAGCGCGGCACGATCGCCTTCACGAAGGCGAAGAAGAAGAAGAACACCCACATCTTGCCGACCATCCACCACCAGCCGTCGGCGATGCCGGGAATCGGCGACAGCCAGCCGCCGAAGAACAGGATGGAGATGAGCGCGCACATCAGGAAGATCGCGATGTATTCGCCGGCCATGAAGAGAAGGTAGGGTGTCGAGGAATACTCGACCATGAATCCGGCGACGAGTTCGGATTCCGCCTCTGGCAGATCGAACGGCGGCCGGTTGGTCTCGGCCAGGCAGGAGATGAAGAACAGCACCACCATCGGCAGATGCGGCAGCCAGTACCAGTTGAAAAGCCCGTAAGAGCCTTCCTGCGCCTGAACGATCGCCGAGAAGTTCAGGCTTCCGGTCGAGATGATCACGCCGATGATGATGAGGCCGAGCGAGACCTCGTAGGAGATCATCTGCGCCGCCGAGCGAAGCGAGCCGAGGAATGGGTATTTCGAGTTCGACGCCCAGCCGCCCATGATCACGCCGTAGACCTCGAGCGAGGAGATGGCGAAGACGAAGAGCACGGCGACGTTGATGTCGGCCAGCACCCAGCCCGGATGGAACGGGATCACCGCCCAGGCGAGGATCGCCAGCACGAACGAAAGCATGGGGGCGAGGAAGAAGACGAACTTGTCGGCCCCCGCCGGCACGACGATTTCCTTCACCACGTATTTCAGCGCATCCGCCACCGATTGCAGGATGCCCCAGGGTCCGACCACGTTCGGCCCGCGGCGCATCTGCACCGCCGCCCATATCTTGCGGTCGCCGTAGACGAGGAACAGAAGCGACAGCATCACGAAGGCGATGATGCCGAGGCCCTGCACGACGATCAGCAGGAACGTCCCAAGTGGTGTTGCCAGAAATTCCGCCATGTCCGTCCCTCAGACCATCCCTCTTGCGCCCGAGACCTGCCCGCTACGGCACCGTCGGCCGCCGTCGCTTGCACGCCGCTCGCCCCGCGGCAGGATGCTGTAAACAGCATCCGCGCCGCAAACGCCACCCTCTTCCGTCACGCCGGCCCGCGCAGTCCGCGCGAAACCCGCCTGTCTTTCCGGCCTGTTGGCGGCCCGAAGACCGCGCGCAGCCCCCGGTGCGCTTGTCGTCGGCACCAACATCACTCCGCCGCCAGCGGCCGTTTCGCCCGCGCCTTCGCCATTGCTGACAGTTCCGCCATCAGCTGCGATGCCCGGGCCACCGGATTTGTTAGGTAGAAGTCCTTGACGACGTTGACGAAATCGGCCTTCGCCATGCCCGCCAACGGCAGCGGCCGCCAGCCGTTCTCCGCCACCGTGTCGACCCGGCCCAGATGCGGATGCGCCGCCACCAGCGCGTGGCGGAGCGCGGCCAGGGTGTCCCAGGCCTGCGTCGCGTCAAGTTCGGCCGAGAGCGCCCTGAGGATCGCCCAGTTCTCCTTGGCCTGGCCCGGCGCGAAGCCCGCGCGCATCGCCAGTTGCGGCCGGCCCTCGGTGTTGACGAAAAGGCCGTTCTCTTCCGTATAGGCCGCCGCCGGCAGGATGATGTCGGCCCGGTGCGCGCCGCGGTCGCCGTGGCTGCCCTGATAGACGACGACCGGACCCTTGGCGATCTCCACCTCGTCGGCGCCGAGGTTGTAGATGACCTCTGCCCCGTCGATCGCGGCGGCAAGCCCGCCCTCGGTGACGGCGCCGATGTCCATCGCGCCGACGCGCGCGGCGGCGGTGTGCAGCACCAGAAGCTTCGAGTCGGAAAGCTCGACCGCCTTCATGACCTGCGACAGCACCGCCTCGCCATCCGCCTCGGTCAGCGCGCCCTGCCCGACGATGATGACCGATGGTTTCGACCGCGCCTCGTCCCAGTCGGCCTTGCCGACGAACTCCGCCAGCGTCGCCCGGTCGTTGCCCAGATGCCTGTAGTCATAGGTCAGGTCCGCCGCCGGCCCGATCAGCGCGACGGCAGCCCCCCTTGACCAGGCCTTGCGGATGCGCGCGTTCAGCACCGGCGCTTCCTGACGCGGATTGGTGCCGATCAGCATGATGAGTTCGGCGCCGTCGATGTCCTCGATCCTGGCGGTCCCGACATAGGCCGAGCGGTTGCCGATGGGCAGCCGCGCGCCGTCGGTGCGGCATTCGACGCGGCCGCCCTGCGCCTCGACCAGTTGCTTCAGCGCAAAGGCCGCCTCGGCTGGCGCCAGATCGCCGACCAGCCCCGCGAGCTTCTTCCCCTTTATCGCCTTCGCGGCGGCGGAGAGCGCCTCGGCCCAAGTGGCCTTCCACAGCCTGCCGCCCTCGCGGATATAGGGCACGTCCAGCCGCTGGCGGCGCAGCCCGTCATAGACGAAGCGGGTCTTGTCGGAAATCCATTCCTCGTTCACGCCGTCGTGGTTCCTCGGCAGGATGCGCATGACCTCGCGGCCCTTGGCATCCACCCGGATCGAGGAGCCGAGCGCATCCATCACGTCGATCGACTGGGTCTTGGTCAGTTCCCACGGCCGGGCGGTGAAGGCATAGGGCTTGGAGGTCAGCGCGCCGACCGGGCAGAGGTCGATGACGTTGCCCTGAAGGTTGGAATCCATGACGGCCCGCAGCGCGGCACCGACCGCCTGATCGGGGCCGGCGCCGTCGATCGGCAACATCTCGTTGCCGTAGGTGGTCACGCGCGTGTCCTCGCCCCGACCGAGCGTGCCCATGTCGCTCAGCCCCGCCACCTCGGTGGTGAAGCGGACGCAGCGGGTGCAATAGATGCAGCGCGTCATCGTGGTCGAGATCAGCGGCCCGATGTCGAGATCGGGCAGCGCGCGCTTCGGCTCGCGGTAGCGGCTGAAGTCCATGCCGTAGGCGATGGCCTGGTCCTGCAGGTCGCATTCGCCGCCCTGATCGCAGATCGGGCAGTCGAGCGGATGGTTGATGAGCAGGAACTCCATCACCCCCTCGCGCGCCTTCTTGACCATCGGCGAGTTGGTCTTGACGACCGAAGGCTCACCGTTCGGCCCCGGCCGCAGGTCCTTGACCTGCATGGCGCAGGAGGCGGCGGGCTTCGGCGGGCCGCCGACGACCTCGACGAGGCACATCCGGCAGTTGCCGGCGATACTGAGCCGCTCGTGGTAGCAGAAGCGCGGAATCTCGATCCCCGCCTGTTCGCAGGCCTGGATGATCGTCAGGCTGGGATCGACCTCGACCTCGATGTCGTCGATGATGATCTTGCGGAGGTTGGACATCAGCTATTCTCCGTGGAAATCCGCGGCCCCGGCACGGTGGCCGGCGGCCAGGCCATGAAGGCCAGAACGATGAGGGGCGCAAGCGACAGCGCCCCGGAAAGCAGGAAGATCGAGGGCATCCCGCCCCAGCCCATGGCCAGCGTCGAGACAAGAACGTGCGTCAGGATCGCGCCGAGGACCGGGCACGCGCAGACGAACAGGATGCCGCCCCGGAATCCCGCCTTCTGGAACACGACGACATTGAGGACCGAGGCGATCACCGGACCAAGGATGGAAAGGATCAGCATGGCGCCGCTCCGCGCCGCAGACCATGCCCGGGCCACCGGCGCGGCAACCGCAGATCCGCACCGCGTTCCGCATCTTGATGCCCCCCTGACCGCATGTTCCCCATGTAACCTTCTGATCAAACTATCGTTCTTGTCGTCAACCCTGAGCGTTGGCGGCGTCCCCTCCGGGGATCACTCCGCCGCCAGTGCGCCCATCCGGCCGGTCTTCTTCGCCTTGATGCGGTCCTCGATCTCGCCGCGGAAGTGACGGATGAGACCCTGCACCGGCCAGGCGGCGGCATCGCCAAGCGCGCAGATCGTGTGGCCCTCGACCTTCGTCGTCACGTCGAGCAGCACGTCGATCTCCTCGACCTCGGCATCGCCAGTCACCAGCCGCTCCATCACCCGCATCATCCAGCCGGTGCCCTCCCGGCACGGCGTGCACTGGCCGCAGCTTTCATGCTTGAAGAACTTCGACAGCCGCCAGATCGCCTTGATGACGTCGGTGGACTGGTCCATCACGATCATGCAGGCGGTGCCGAACGAGGATTGCAGCTCGCCGATCCCGTCATAGTCCATGAT
>JAGNNA010000479.1 GCA_017990895.1 Reyranella sp. | reverse complement strand
GATGATGATCACTCCAAGCGTCATCACGCCAAAGGCCAGTGCAGTGATATAGGTGAGCCAGGGACGGGTGCCGTGCGGCGGACGCGCCTCGGAGATCCGTGCGGCGCCGTTGGCAAGCGCGAGCATCCACTCCACCAGATCGCGCGGCATGATCAAACGCATATGCGGCGCCTTGCGGAACGACAGTTCGGTCGACTTCGCGTTGAGATACCAGCCCTGATCCCAGCCCTGGATGTCCTTATAAGGAATGAAAATCGGTTGCTGGAACGGGCGCAGAATGCGGTTCGGGCGCAGCGCGACCCCCTCGTCGTGAAGGCCGATCTGAAGAACGCCAGCATACGATTTCGCCGGCCGCCCCTCGCTGTAGAGGATCATATTGGCAAACCGCTTCTGCATGCGCGGCGGCCGCCACTCCCGGCCATAGACACTGACGAGATGGCCCCAGTCCACAGCATTGCGACTTAAAAGGGCGAGAATCAATGCTCCCACGATGACGACACCGAACAGCTGTCCGATGATCTGGCCCAGTAGATCCATCATCGGCCTGCTCTCTGCATGCCCATTCCGGCGATTGCGACCGGCTGGTCCGACGCATCGCGACCACTTGTTCCGGTTCATCGCGACCGGCGTGGTGTGGGGGCTGAACGTCCCCGTCGGGTGCTTCGGCTGATCTCAGTGTTCGCGGCGGCCGTCAATCACGTTGTGTTCTCGTGGTCCTCATTTCCTGCCCACCTTTGCTGGTTTTCCGGTGGCCGCCATGGCGCTGCCGTCCGTTGTCTCGGCCGCCGCCGCGATCGCGTCCGTCTCCGCCGCCTTGATCTTGCGCATCGAGGGGCCGTCGAGCGTGAGGCGGTAGGCGTTGTGCACGACGCGATCGAGGATGGCGTCGGCGAACGTCGGCTCGCCGATCACCTCGTGCCACGTGTCGACCGTCAGCTGGCTCGTGATCAACGTCGCGCCCGACCCGTAGCGGTCCTCCACGATCTCCATCAGGTCGCGGCGGTGATTGGCCGACAGGCGATCGGGGCCCCAGTCGTCGAGGATCAGAAGGTCGGCCTTGGTGAGCGTGCGGAACAGCTTGGCGAAGCGGCCGTCGCCGTGCGCCAGCTCTAGGTCTGCGAAGAGGCGCGGCACGCGCGCGTAGTGCACGCTGTAGCCGTCCCGGCACGCCTTCTGCGCCAGCGCGCACGCCAACCAGGATTTGCCGATCCCGCATGGCCCGGTGACCAGAAGATTGCGATGCTCCGCGAGCCAGCGGCATGTCGAGAGCTGCTGGAACAGCGCCTTGTCGAGCTTGCGCGGCGTCCGATAGTCGACGTCCTCGATCGACGCCTGGCCGTGACGCAGCCGCGCCGCCTTGAGCCGCGACTGCAGCCGCTTCGTCGAGCGATTGGCGGTCTCGCGGTCGATCAGCAGCCCGAGCCATTCGGCGTGGCTCAGCTCCTTCGAGCGCTCTTGCGCCTCCAGTTCGGCGAAGGCATCCGCCATGCCGTCGAGCTTCAGCTCGCGCAGCTGGTCGAGGGTGGGGTGTGTCAGCATCGTTGGTGCTCTCCTTCAGTGGAAGTAACCAGGGCCACGGATGTTGGGGTGAGTGATCGCCGGCCCGTCCGTGGCCTCGGGCGGCTGGCGATCGTCGTGACGGAGGCGCGCGCGATCCAGGTTGTTCTTCAGGATCGATTTGACCGAGGTGTAGGAGCGCGCGCCGATGTCGAGCGCGCGGGCGCAGGCGGCTTCGAGCCGATCTGGGCCATGCGACCTGGCGAAGCGCAGGATGCCGATCGACGAGCGGAAGCCCTGCTCGGGATGCGTCCGCTCGCGCATGATGACCTCGACCAGGATCGCCGTTTTGGGGCCGATCTCTGCCGCCTTGCGCTGCAGGCGCTCCGGCGTCCACTCGGCGTAGCGCCGGTGGCTCGACGGCATGTGCTCTCGCACCGTCGTCGGCTTGCGATTGGAGGACGAGCGCACGTGGGCGGCGACGCGCCGGCCGTTGTGGAACAGCTCGACCGTGTTCGCCGTCTTACGCACCCACAGCTTCTCCTTCAGCAGCGTATGCGGCACCGAGTAGTAGTGCCGGTCGATCTCGACGTGATAGTCGAGCCCGACACGGCATTGCTTCCACTCCGCGAACTCGAACGGCATGACCGGCAGCCGCTTCAAGGCGTCGCGCTCTTGGGCTTCGAACAGCTCGCGGCGACTGGCGCCGAGATGGCGCGAGCGCCGGTCGTTCAACATCGTCACGCAGTCCGCGATGGCGGCGTTCAACTCGACCAATGTGAAGAACGTGCGGTTCCGGAGCTTGGCAACGATCCACCTCGTCGCCAGCAGCACGGCGGCCTCGACCTTGGCCTTGTCGCGGGGCTTCATCGGCCGCGCCGGCACGATGGCCGTGTCGTAGTGCGCCGCCATCTCTGCGTAGCTGCGGTTGACCGCCGGCTCGTAGAAGCACGCCTTGGTGATGCCAGACTTCAGGTTGTCCGACACGACCATCGACGGCACGCCGCCGAAGAAGGCGAACGCCCGCGTGTGCGAGCCGATCCAGTCGGGCAGCGCTTGCGTGCGCGTCGCCTCCGCGTACGTGAGGCTCGATGCGCCGAGCGCGGCCACGAACAGCTGGCAGGCGTGCACCTCGCCGGTCTCGGCGTCGATGAGATCGATCGTGGTGCCGGCGTAGTCGACGAACATGCGCTCGCCGGCGACGTGTGTCTGGCGCATCGTCGGCGACAGCTTGCAAGCCCACTCCCGGTACAGCTCGCAAAACCGGCTGCGGCCGTAGCCGTTCAGGTGTACCGCCCGATGCTCCTCCCACAGCAGCTGCAGCGTCACCCCCGGACGCTTCAGCTCGCAATGGATCGCCGCCCAGTCCGGCTGCGGACGCTGCTCGGCAGCGACCGCCTCGGGCGGCGGAAACAGCCGCGCCTCCAGCGCCGCGTCGTCGAGCCCCTCCGGCAGCGGCCAGACGAGCCCCGCCAGCTTCGCCCGGCGCAGATAATCGCCGGCCGCTGTCGGCCCGATGCCGACGCTCGCTGCGATCTGCCGCTTCGACATGCCGCCGGCCTTGAGCCGCAGCACGTCCCTGATCCTGCGCATGGGCAATCTCTCTCCGGCCATCCCAGCTCCTCTCCCCAAAAGGAGCGAGCCCAGGACCGCCAGCCGCGATCACCCAACAGGAATGTTCACGCTTCTCCCCACCATCCACACCTGGTCGCGCGCCGCCGGATCAGGTGGTCGCGATCGATCGGATTCGCTGGTCGCGTTGGATCGGAAGCCCTGGTCACGATCCGCCGGATTCACCGGTCGCGATCACCCGGAGCGGGCAGCCTGACGTCGCGCGGCGGCGGTGGTGGTGGCGGCGGCTCCAGCAAACCCTCGAGCCGGAGCGCCTCGTGTTCATCGACGAAACCTGGACCAAGACGAACATGACGCGGACGCGCGGCTGGTGGCGG
>JAGNNA010000121.1 GCA_017990895.1 Reyranella sp. | reverse complement strand
ACGTCTTGCCATCGTAACGCCACACGCCGGACTCATCCGTGGTCAACCAGATGTTCCCGTTCCTGTCTTCCAGGATGGAGTAGATCCCGTAGCTGACAAAGCCCTCCTTCTCCCGGAAGCTCGTGAACGTGCCCGAGACTGGGTCGTAGCGGCAGGCACCATGCCGGCGGGTGGCGAACCAGAGTTGTCCGGCGCTGTCTTCGGTGATGGAGAAGATCATGTCATCCGTGATGGTGTCCGATTTGGAAGGATAGTCGGCACCGATCGGAGGTGCCGGGAGTGTCCTCCCATCCCCGACGAAACCGTCCTTCGGCAGATAGTAGTCGGCGGAGGGAAGGAAGTTCTTGAAGATCTTGCCGTCGTAGCGCCACACGCCGCCGCCGTTCCATGAGCTGAACCAGAGGTTGCCGCCGCGATCCTGCACGATGTCCATGATGAGTTGATAGCTGTCGCCCTGATTGAACTGGTGGTCGTGGTTGTTGAGGACGTTCTCGAGTGTCTTCCCGTCGTAGCGGTATACGCCGCCGGTCATGGCCCCGAACCAGAGGTTCCCGTCCCGATCCTCCAGAAGGCACGTGACAGACAGGTCGCCCGGTTCGGGGCACTTGAGGAATGACTTGCCGTCGTACCTGCAGATGCCCCGCCTGGTGCCGAACACGATATTCCCGGCCTTGTCCTCGATGATGGTGTTCACGTTGTCGTCGCACAAGCCGTCGCCGGTGGTGAAGTTGGTGAACGACTTCCCATCGAACCGGTAGACTCCGCGACCACCCGTAAACCAGATGTTGCCGGCCCTGTCCTGCACCCTGCAGGTGACATTGCCCGACACCATGCCGGGCGGGCTTTTCAACCTCGGGTGGACCTTCGGAGCCGCGTGCTGCTCACGCACATCCGGCTGAGCGACCGACGGGAGCACGCATGCGAGAAGTCCCGCAGCCACTGCCAGGGTCATGCGTTGACGAACTCTGGACATTGTCCCTCCGGCTCCTTGAACGCGATGGCGCATCTTTGTTTGTACCGCCCCGATGTCTTTCCGTTCCAGATCCAGGCAACCGGCAAAAAGAAGAGGCGGCAATGCCGCCTCTTCCCACGATACATCCAAATCAGCGAAAGACCCGATCCCTACTGGATCAGGATCATCTTCCGCGACTCGGAGAACTCGTTCCCCGCCAGGCGATAGAAATAGGTGCCGGAACCGACCGCGCGGCCCATGTCGTCCCGCCCATTCCATTCCCGAGTGTAGGTGCCGGCGCCCAGCGATCCGCTCTCGAGCGTACGCACCAGGCGGCCGGACACGTCGAAGATCGCCAGCGTCACCTGGCCCGCATTCTCGGGCACGGAGAAGCTGATCGTGGTCGACGGGTTGAACGGGTTCGGATGGTTCTGGCCGACGGCGAACCGCGAGGGCAGGACACCGTCATCCACGGCACTGACGAAAGTGTCGCACTCGTAGCCGGTGACATCGTTGATGCCCCAGCTGTTCAGGACACCCAGGTCGTCGCCGGCGTTGTCCGAGACGATCAGGCTCCAGATACCGTCAAGGGGCTGACCGACCAGGGTGGCGAGGCTCTGGGCCGGCGTCAGCGTCAGGGGGTAGTTGCCGACGATGTTGTCGGCGCTGGAGCCGGTCAAGTTGTGCAGGATGACCGACGTGCCGGCGGGCGACCGCAGCGTGACCCGCAGGTCGCCTCTCCAGGTGTGCGTGATGTTGAGATCGACGTTGAAGTTGCTGGTCACCGTGCCGCCGCTGCCAACGATGTTCAGCGTGCTGGTGACACCGGCGGGAGTATTGTCGGGAATGGCCAGGGCCGGCGCCACCGAAACGGCCGCGCCGTTGGGCACGCCCGTACCCACCGAGAAATTGAGCGTCGTCGAGGGGCTGATCCCGCCGGCATAGGTGACGACCAGCTGCAGGGCAATGGGATTGCCGCAGACGAAGTCCGAGCCGACAGCCACTTCGAAGTCGACCAGGTTCGTGCCCGTCGCGCCGAGCGTCAGGTCAGGGTAGGCCGAGGCGCCCTGCGGGACCTGGACCAGCGCGGTGCTGGTGCCCAGCGACGCGCTCAGCGCCGTCGCCCCGAGGGTACCCAGGTTCGCGAGCTCCACGGTCACGTGCACCAGTTCGCCCGGGTCGGCCACGCCGTTCGCCCCGGCATTCGAGACAGCCACCGATGCGATCGACAGGCTGGCCGCCGGAATCTGGATGATGTTGTGGACCAGGAACTTCTCGATGAAGACGTCGGCGTGATTCCCGCCCGGCTGCAGAGCCGACGCCGCGGCGATCGTCAGGTTCGCCATGTCCCGCATCTTCAGGCCGCTGCCGATGCCGAAGTGGGATTCGAGGATGATCTGGTCGACGCTCTCCCGCGTGTAGCCCTGGCTCATGAGCGTGCGCAGGCTCTGGAACAGGGGCGTGGACCACAGTTCGTCCGACTGGTAGCCGCCGGGGATGGAAGCGTGGGCGGAATACGTGGTGGTCTGCACGTACTGGGCGCCGGTGGCATTGAGGACACGGCCGGGCCAGCACGCATCGCTGGCGCCGTGGCCGTCCCAGGTGTAGATCCAGTCGGGGAAGAAGGTATTGCCGTTGGGCTGGACATAGCTGTAGGAAGCCGCCCAGTAGTCGCCAAAGCCTTCGCCCATGGCGCCGGTGTCGCCGCCGGTCCAGTTGGCCGTGATGTCGTGCTGGATCGCATGACCGTACTCGTGGAGGATCACGTCGGCGTCCTCGTTGTCATCGACGCAGCCGTGGCCGAAGGCCAGGCGGTTCGACGCGGGGAGGAAGTACGAGTTGTCGGCGCCGCTGAGGCCGTCGGTATCGGTCTGGATGGGACCTTCCTGGATGCCCGTGGGGCCCGTGAATCCCAGCGACTGCATGTAGCGCTGGTTCTGGTCCAGGTGGAAGTAGGTCATGGCGTCGTTGAAGGCGTTGTTGCCGCGCACGGCGGTCCAGTTGCCGTCAACGGTCGTGCTCGGCGCCGTCGTCGGCGCCTCGAAGTTGATGATGTTCACGTAGGGCCCGGTCACCCGGTACAAGCCGCCGCTCAGGGTGATGTCCTGCAGGCTGCGGGTGAAGTAGGCCGCGGTGAAGGCGCTGGCGGCCGAATTGTCGGCCAGCGAGTTGTTGTTCAGCGTGGTGCGCGGATCGGGGTCGAAGACAACGCCCGTTCCCAGTGCGAGAGTGCCGGCGGCGATGATGTCGTCATTGGCGCTCTTCTGGGCGGCAAAGCGATCGAACATCGCGACCCGGTCCCACGCCGGTCCGGAAACGGCGGCCAGGCGCTCCTCGGCCGTCAGGGTCTCTTCGGTGATCTTGCGGATCAGGCGCGTATCCTCGACCGCGACGACAGCGCCGGTCGCGGCGTCGACGCGCACGTTCCAGGCGCCGTCCGGCGCCGAAAGCGCCAGGTCGATGACGTAGTTCAGCCGGAAGCCTTCACCCTCGGGCGTATAGACGAGGCGCGACATGGGCGCGCCGCTGAGCTCACTCTGGGCACGCAGGTAGTCCCAGGCGATGCCGTAGGCTTCGTCGACGCCGACGGAGGCCTTGGTCTGCGCCGGCGCGTTCTTGACCGGATAGATGTTGTTGAAGACCTGGTAGACCCGGCCGTCCTTCTTGGCCACTGAGACGATGAACTCGGCGTGATCGACGGGAATGCCGGCGATCTTCTGCTGGTAGACATGGTGGAATCCCAGCAGGCTTTCGCGCACCCGGACCGGTTCCAGATTCTCGGATGCCGCGGGCAGCCCATACCGATCGCCCATCGCTTCGACGAACAGCGGCGCCACATCGGAGGACCGCAGTCCCGCAGGTGCGCTCCACTGGGGCTCGAACTGGAGCTTCGGCGTGATCCGATGATCCTGGTGGTAAGTGTCCATGACGACCTTGACGGGACCGGCAGCCCAGGCGAGGGAAGCCGTGAGCATGCTCACCGCCAACAGGGTCCAGATCATTCGTAGGCGAGACTTCATGTTTTGCTCCTGCGTGATCGCCGGTTGCCGGCTCGTGGCCAGTGGGTGATGGTGAGACAATCTGCCGCCAGGGCCGGCGTCGTTCAGACCGCATGGAATCGGAGATTGTCCGTCATCGGCACCGTCAGGCGCAATCAGAAAATGCAAATCATCAACAAATCCGACAAGGCCATGAATTTGGGATTAATTTAGCATATTTGGTTGATTTTTGGGCATTCTAGACCCTTGCTCTCTTTTCTCCGCTGAAGAAGGACGTCGCCCTAGCGGATCTTCCTGGCCGGCATCTCCCGCCCGACCTGGTGCAGGATCAGGCCCGTCACGTGCCCGGACGCTGATGACGAAATCAGGGGCCAGCTCGTAGTCGCCCACGCAGCGGGCGAACACGGCCGGGTCGATCGCGACCGGCGTCCGGGTGGCCGGCAGGTCGTACGGCTGGCCGAAGAGGATCGCGGCGATGTTCATGCCGATGTTGTAGGCCGGGACCGACTCGTTGTTGCCCAGGACGATGATCGTCAGCCGGTCATCAGGATAGCGCGCCAGATACGCGGAGAAACCGTCGATGCCGCCGCCGTGCATGATCTCGCTGTGCCCGAAACGCTCGACGATGACCTGGCCGTAACCGTAGTCCTGCCTGACCGGCGTGAACATCTGCTCCTTCGAACGGGCGGAGAGAATCGTCTCGCCGTACAGCGCCTGGTCCCAGCGCAGCAGGTCCCCGGCGGTGGCATGGAGCGCCCCCGCGGCGTACGGCATCGACATCGCCGCACGCGGCGCGTTCGCCCAGCCGCCGTTCCGCCAGACATGACCCGAGGCGCGGTTCGGGATGATCGTCTCGAGGTGGGAGTAGCCGGTGTCGTTCATGCCGGCAGGTGCTTCGCGATCGGGTCCTGGACCGAGAGCAGTCCCCGCTCCTGCAACTGCAGGATGGCGGCGGCCGGCGGAAACAGGGAGCATGGCGAGTCCTTTGCGTTGGCAACCGCGGACCGGGACAGGTGATGCCACTATGGCGCATGCGACCGGGATACGGTAGGGGCAGTCAGCATCTCCAGGCGCTACTTGAGCAACGTCAAGGCATCCAGGTCGCTCTGCATTTCGGCCACGGATTCGCAGAACTTCTCGCGACCCTTCAGGCGGAAGTGTTCGTCCAGCCTGCACAAGCACCTGTGGTGCTGCCGGCGCGGTCGCCGCCGCAGCTGGAGTTCAGGTTCGACCAGACGCCGGCGACCGACGACTGGCCGGAGATGGACCAGACGGCGGGGCAGGAGGCGGGTGATGGTGGGCGCGCTTCATAGTCGGTGCGACCGGGCTGCGACTTGGGCGATCGGCGAGCGTTGCGGCGACCCTTCCGGCCCTAAAGGTCCATCCCAAAGGGGCGATATCCTGCCGTGGAGTGATACCCCGGCGTCCGTGCGACCGGGAAGACCTCGACGTGCAATCTCCGGCACTTGCGTGTGCCGGGACGGCTCTGTCTTTCGGAGGCGAACTCGATGCTGCCACGCCGGAGATTCACCGGACTCATTGCGCTGGCGATGTCCGTAACGGCCGCCGCTGCGGGCGCGGCTCCCGTCACCGTGCACGGCATGGTCAGCCAGGGTTACCTCAACTCGAGTGACTACAACTACCTGACCCCCGACACGGAGCAGGGGACCTTCTCGTTCAACGAAGTGCTGGTGAACTTCACCAGCCAGATCGACGACAAGACGCGCATCGGCCTGCAACTGCTCGGCCGGGACCTCGGGCCGCAGGGCAACGGCGAGGTGATCGTGGACTGGGGCTTCGGCGACTACCGCTGGAAGGACGAGCTCGGCTTCCGGGCCGGGAAGCTCAAGACGCCCTTGGGATTCTACAACAAGACCCGAGACGTCGACGCCGTGCGCACTGCCGTCCTGCTGCCGCAGAGCGTCTACTCGGAGAGCTACCGCTCGGTGAGCACGGCCGTCCAGGGCGCGGCAGTCTACGGGAACCTGCCGTTTGGCGGGACCGGCGGCGTGGACTACGAGTTGTGCGTGGGAGCCGTCGAGATGGGTTCGTCGCAGTTTCTGGGTCCGGACATGGCCGCGCTGGCCCCGGGTGCGCCGATGCTGGACTATACGATCGAGAATAAGGTCGCCTACGGCGGACAGGTCATCTGGAACACCCCGCTCGAGGGCCTGCGCATCGGCGGCACCTTCTCCGCACTGGAGGCCGACGGCGCCGGGACGTTCGCGCTGGGGCTGCCCGTGCCGTGGACCATCGGCATGAACGTCAAGGCCAACAGCATCACCGTGTTGTCTGCCGATTACCTGTGCGACGCGCTCAGCCTGGCTGCCGAATACATCCGCATGGACGTCGACGTAGCTCTGACAAACCTGCCGTTTCCCGACGGCAGCGGCGGCTTCCTGCCGGTTGCCGCGCAGATGGAGGACAACCGCGGCGGCTACTATGTGCAGGGCGCCTACCGCCTGGGCCGCGTGGTCGAGGTCGGCGCCTACTATTCGGTGCACCATCCCGACTGGGACGTTCGCGACGGTGCGGACGTCAGTCCCGCCCATGCAGCCTGGCAGAAGGACGCCGCGTTCACGGCCCGTTTTGACGTTACGGCGGCGTGGACCTTCAAGCTCGAGGGGCACCTTATCAACGGCACGGGGGATCTGGTCCCGGCCCACAATCCCGGCGGTATCGCCACGGAGTCGTGGACCATGTTCGCCGCCAAGTCGACGTTCAACTTCTAGTCGGCGTTCAACTTCTAGTCGACGTTCAACGTCAGGACGACCGGGAGGAGTGATATGTACCGCAGTCCACTGCCACGGAGCGCCCTCCCGGCGCTCCGGATGATGGGGCTGGCCGCGACCGTCACGGCGCTTCTGGTCGCGCTCCCCGGCGCGGCCGGCGCGGTGGATCCCGACAGTGCGGCCGGTATCATCGTCGTCGCGCACCCGGCCGTCTCGGTCGCTGAGGTCAGCGGCGCCGACCTAAAGAGCCTTTTCCTGGGCAAGACCACCTCGTGGAGCGACGGAAGCCCGGCCAGGACCGCCATGCTGACCGACGGTCCCGCGCTCGATGAGTTCCTGAAGCGCTACATCAAGAAGGCACCGAGCCACTTCGGCCTCTATTGGAAGAAGGCCGTCTACACCGGGACCGGCACGCCGCCGGCGGAGTACAGGACCGAGGCCGAATTGATCGACTACGTCACCAGGACCCCCGGAGCGATCGGGTTCGTGTCGACGGGTGCCGACGTCGATGGCGTCCGGGTCATCGCGGTCAAATGAGGAAGCCCGGCCTCCCGCCAACCCGGCGACAAGCTCCCGTCGGATGTTCCCAGCGACACCCAAACGCTCGCTCCCAAACCAGAGAATCCGCCACCTTGCGCCAGAACTGCGCAATCCGTGGCCAGACTTGGGAATAACCAAAAAGCCCGAGAGCTCTCGCCCCGGGCAACTTCGTTAACCGGAAGGTATGTCGAATTCCGCTGAAAAAGGATTGGCTCCTCGAACGCTCCCCTCCTCGAACCCAATCACACCGCCCCCACCGGAATCGTCACGACGCCGTCGGCCAACGGCAACGCCGACTCGGACAGGCAAATCACGCATCCCGGTCCGATCGGTCGGTCCAGCCGCGCCAGGGTGCCGAAGTGCCGCACGCCGTCGCGCCCGGGCGATGCCGACTTCTTGAATTCGAGGGGATAGATGACCTCGTTCTGGACGATCAGGAGATCGATCTCCTTCCGGTCCTTGTCGCGATAGAAGAAGAACGGCGCCGATTTTCCGCGATGCCACCACGACTTGAGGATCTCCACCAGGATCCAGGTTTCGAGCATCGCCCCCGACACCGCGCCGGCCTCCAACGCCTCCGGGCTGGTCCATCCGGTCAGCCAGCAGCACAAGCCCGTGTCCAGGAAATAGAGTTTGGGTGTCTTGACCAGCCGCTTGGTGATGTTCGTATGGTAGGGCTGCAACAGGTACACGATGCCCGACGCCTCGAGCACCGAAAGCCAGTGCTTGGCTGTGTTGGGCGCCACGTCGGCATCCCGGGCGAGGTCGGCCACGTTCAGGAGTTGGGCGGTACGTGCAGCGCAGGCCCGCACGAAGCGCAGGAACGCCGTCTCATCGCCGACGCGGGCCAAGTCGCGGATGTCCCGTTGCAGGTAAGTTTGAACATACGAACTGAAGTAGAGGTCGCGGTCCAGGCTGGGGTCGCGTGTCGGGGCCGGGTACGCGCCGCGCCAGATGCGACGGTAGAGTTCAGGCAGCGGAAGCGCCCGGGCCTGCATTCGACGTCCACGGCCATCTTGATGTAGGGCAGCAAACCGGGAGCGTACTGGATCTCGTCGATGATGACCGGTCCGGGATACCGCTGCATGAACTGGGGCGGGTCACTGCGCGCCAGTTCCACCAAGCGCGGGTCATCGAGGCTGAGATACGTCCGCCCCTCGCCTGCGATTTCCCGCAGCAACGTGGTGCACCTGGCACAAACCGAGACGGTGATCAAGTGGCACCGCAAGTCATGGCGGATGTGGTGGCGATGGAAGAGCAGGCCGCTGCAGCAGCCGGGGCGGCCGCGCATTCCGTGGGAGGCCATCCTGCTGATCCGCCGGCTCTCGCGCGAGAATCCGCTGTGGGGCGCGCCGCGCATCCACGGCGAGTTGATGAAGCTCGGGTACTTCCTGCACGAGTCCACCGTCGCCCGCTACATGCTCAAGCGGCGCGGGCGGCCGACGCAGAACTGGAAGACGTTCCTTCGGAACCACCTGCACGAGACGGCGGCCGATCGTGGGCGGGCTTCGTAGTAGGTATTACCGGGCTGCGGCGTAGCGATCGGCGAGCGATGCGGCGGCATCGAGTTGGGCCGGCGTCTGCCTATTCATTGCGTTGGTAAGAGGTCGTAGGGACAACAGTCGCGGTATTGGCCAGTTCTCGGTTATCGATGCAGATCTTGTCGGCTCAAATTCCGGAGATCCGCAAACGAGTGGCGCGATCGAGGCGTTGTGCCCGTGATGAATGCGTGACGGGTGGGGTTTTGCAAAAGGTCAATGGGGTTCTGCATAGGGTCAGGCCTTGCATAGGGTCAGCGCGCGCTGGATGCATTGCCGATGCGCTTCCACTGGCCGTCCTCGCGCGCGACCAACTCCACCCAGCTGAATCCATAGGCGAGCGGGCTCACCGCTCCGCTCGCATCCTGTTGCGAACCCGCGGCCTCGATCTCGCAACCGAGCCAGCCCAGGCTGCCGTCGGCGGATACCGCGATGATCGGAATGACAGTGTCCTCGTACCGCTCGAAGTGCGTTGTCTCCAGGTAGGCGCCCAAGCGTTGGGCAAGAGCATCGCGCGACTTGGTCTCGAGTCGGCCCCGGCCCGAAGTCGTCCCCATCGCCGATTCGTCGCCCAGGATGCCCTGCACGTCGCCTTCCAGATGCGCGTCGAGGACGCGCTGGTGTAGGGCAGCGATCTCCGCGAGATCGCCGAGCCGATCGAAGCGAGCGATGGGATCCGGTGGCAGCGACGAACCGGGCGCGATGCGGAAGGGCAGTATCGCCGTGAAACGGTGCGTGAAATGTTGCTGACCGTGGATGAAATCGACCTGGAACGGCAGGTCGATGCCGTGCACCGGTCGCCAGTCGCTGAACTCGATCCGCACCGTGCCGCCGCCGAGATCCTCGTGCAGCGACAGTTCGAGCGGCTCGCCGCGCTCGGTGCTCTCCGGTGCATCGCACAGCAGGCGATGGACCTCGTGTCCCCGCACGAACCGCTCCAGGAAGGCCGGCGCCGCAGCGAGCCGGGCGGATGTGTCGGTTGTCTGGTGGACCCGGCCGCCGGAAACAAGGATCTCGGAACGGTCGTCGCCGCGGATCTGCACGAAGCGGCAGGTGCCGTCGGCGAGCGAGATGATCTCGGTGCTGAACGGGCCGGCCGGTCCGTCGCATGCGGCGCGGGTGAACAGACCCTCGAACGGGGAGCTTTCCGCGGCAGCAGCGGCTCCGGCGGACTCACTTGACACTGCAGAGCTGAACAGGGCGAGCGCGAATACCAGGGACACGAGCCACGGTTCGAATCGGGGATGCATCGTCGGCCTCCGTTTTGCGTAGCCTCAGCCTCTGCAAATTTCTCGCGCTCCGATTTCCAGGACGGAGAGGATCGGCTCCCCGGTCGGGGCGCGCAGCGCGAATGCCAGGGAGAGAAACTGGAATCTCCTATCTAAACAGCACCTTTACGTCGCCCCAGCTTGTGGTCTCGGTCGGGACGGACTGGCCGGAAAATGGGCTGTACTGAACTGTCGCGAAGATGGTGGCGTCATCGTTGCTGTCGATGATCCACTCCCGTATCTGAGATTCGTCTGTTGTGCCCCAATAGTTGTTGGTTACATCGTAGGTGACTGGTCCCAGAGCGGCCGACCGTTCGCAGCGGAATACCGGACCCGCACCTTTCACAAAGTCGCACCCGTGAATGGTAATGGCATCAGCATCGTGCGCGTACACTACCGAATCACTCCCGCCGGTGAGGACGGAGTTCTCGACAGTCGCGGATGTGCGGTCATCGATCAATAGGGCAGCATAGACTCCCGCGATTCGCGAACTGTGGATCTCGCATTGATAAGGCGGCCAGCTCAAAACGGTGCTGATCCCCCAAGACACATTTGTGATGTCGCAATCCAATATCTGACATCGTTCCCCATCGACGATTCTGACAGCAAATGTACCACCATCGAATCGGCATCGGCGAAACGACACGTCCGAATTACACACTAAAGCATAGGCGCCATTGAACTGACAATCCTCAACTTCCAGACCAGAATCAGTGGGCCAAGTCCAAATCCCGGCATCGTCCTGGCCCGAGAAGCGGCAGTCTCGAATCAGGTTTGACGTACCTGTCAACGTGGCCCAGATGACGCTGCTGTTGCGCAATTCGCACCGCTGCACATTGAATGAACCCTCGAAGTACAAACCCGAAGACCTGATCGTCAAATCGGAAATGTACAGCTCATGGTCCATGCGCATCATCGACAAGCCGTGAAGACCAAACCCGCCATCCGACGGTTGGCTGACCGGCCCAATGACCGTGACCCCCTCGCCTGCGCCGATAATCGTCAAACGCCGCACCAGCACGTCTCCATGCGTCAGGACATCGGTCGGCCAACCAGGGACCTGCACCGACCTCGTCTCCGTGAACTCCCCCGGGCCGATCAGGATCGTGTCGCCATCTGCGGCCGCATTGACTGCTGTGTGGAGCACCGAGTAGTCACCAGTCCCGTCCTTGCGGACGATAATCGTCGCCCCGGCAGCAATCTCTGCCATGAACAAGGATGTCAGCAGCAGCAGGATTCGGGCTCTCATGGGCCACACCTCAAGCGGATCGGAGCGTCGGGAATCTCCGGCAATGATCGGTCTGAATATAGCACATCTGGATTCGTTCGGGGGCAAGCGTGGCAAAGCCATGGACGTGTCGACCGCCAGCTTGATGGTCGAGAAGAGCTCCGGGACGCGCTGGACCTCGTCGGTCGCCTGAATCGCAGGGGCGCCTTCAGCGGAACAGGGCTTTCACGTCGCCCCAGGTGACCTGTTCGATCCCGACAGTGCAGCCGTCGTTGTCGAAGACGACTGTTCCGTCACCGCTCCAGAGTTCCGGACTCGTTTCGCAGCAGACCAGCGTGGCCGAACAGCCGTCGTCAACCGCGCCGTCTCCGGGAACGCCGCCCGTCGTGTTGTCGGCGAACTCGCAAGAATCGGCGATGAAGGTCGAGCCGAACCAGAGTTCGATGCCGCCGGCGCCGAAGGTGCCGGCATTGGCGACGACGGCGCAGTGGCTCATGGAGATGCTCGAGTTGCTGGAGCCGAACACTCCGGCGCCAGTGTCCGCCTGATTGCCGGAGATGGTGCAGTTCTCGAAGGTCAACTCCCCTTCGTAGACATAGGCGGCGCCCACGCCGTAACCCACGGCGATGTTGTCAGTCAGGGCGCAATCGGCGAACGTCGCCTCGGCGTGATAGACGAAGATCGCGCTGCCGTTGGGAGCCGTGTTGCCGGTGAAGGTGCAGTTTTCGAAGCTGGCGGTAGCGGCGTATGCCGCCACGGCGCCACCATTGCCCTGGGTCGTATTGCCGGCGAAAACGCAGTCCCTGAACACGGGGTGAGAGGAGTTGAGGATGACGGCGCCGCCCCCCAGCACTCCGTCGGCAAGCCCGGTGTTGTTGAGGAAGCGGCAATGCTCGAATACCGGGTCCGCGCCGTAGCACGCGAGACCACCGCCCGTGGCGGCGCTATTACCCACGATATCGCAATGCCGGACGGTAGCACGAGTCGGGTAGCCGCAATGCAGTCCGCCGCCGGAACCCGGCGATGATCCGCCGGTCAAGGTGAATCCTTCCAACACGCTCGTATCGTCTGCCTGGGGGATGATCATCACGTAATCCTGCTGTTGGGCGTCGATGATCACGGTGGACGGGTCGCTCACGCTGCCGATCATGACCACGCCCGAAGGCAAATTGAGATGGCTCTCGTAGTAGGTCCCGGGCGCCACGATCACGCTATCGCCATGGGCGGCTCCGTCCAGGGCGGCGTCGATGGTCGCGACCTGCGCGGGGACATGCCAGGTGGCGGCGACAGTCGGACCGCCCATAAGTATCCCGAGGCCGGCGAAGGCGATGAAAAGGCGGGCGTTCATGGCCATCCCCTCTTTTCTGGCGTGTTGGCTGTCCAGGCTATCGTTCATTGGATAATGATACATCATTTTCCGGGCCGGGGACCGGCAATTGTAAAATGCACGTGCCCGCTGAAAGTGTCCAAAGGCGGCCGCAGCACCGACACCGGAGATGATTGGCTCCCCGAGTGGGGCGCGCCACATAGACATAATAGAAAGCCCGGGGCCAGATGCGTGAGCAAACACCCCACCCT
>JAGNNA010000120.1 GCA_017990895.1 Reyranella sp. | reverse complement strand
TCCTCGCGGGCGATGTCGAGCAGCATCGGCGAGCGCGGATCGCGGGCATGGAGCGGAATGCCGAAGCCCGGCAGGCGCGCGCCGCGTGCGCGGGTCTCGGCGATCATGTCGTCGGCGATCTTCTCCAGAAGCGCGTCGTCGGGCGCATTCGTTTTCGCCGCTTCGGTGACGCGCTCGAACATGTGCTGGGCGAGCCATTCGCCGGCGCCGCCCATCTTCTCGCCGAAGCTGATGACACCGCCGCCGATCGCGGCCTGCAGCGAGGTGCCGTAGGAGGCGAAGCAGCGCGCGATCATCGAGGGCGGCGACAGGCCGTGTTCCATCGAGGCGACGAGCAGCGCGTCGAGCACCTTGCCCTGCCCGGGCTCGGGCAGGCGGCCCATCAGCAGCAGGTAGGTCATCTCGGCGAAGCTGGCGCGGCCGACGAGCTCGGACAGCGAACGCCCGCGGACCTCGATCTCCTCCTCGCGCTCGTTGCTGCGGATCTCGGAGATCCGCGTTTCCCATTGCGACATGTCGCGAGAGGCCATCGGCCACCTTCCCTTGTTTCTGAACAGTTGTTCAGCTATACGCATGATCGTTCATATATGTAAACATTTGGGTAGTCCGGTGGCCGTCAAGAGCGCACAGCGCGTGCTCGACATCTTGCAGATGTTCGCGGCCGATCCAACGCCGGCGCCGCTGGGCGAGATTGCGCGCATCCTGAAGCTGCCGAAATCGAGCTGCTTCGCCTTGCTGCAGACGCTTGAGGGCAGCGGCTATCTCTATCAGCTGCGCGGCGGCCACTATTATCCGACAACACGCTGGCTCGCCGATGCCACCCGGATCAGCAGCCGCGACCAGGTCCTGAAGCGGGTCCGGCCGGTCCTCGAAACGCTGCGCGACGAGACCGGCGAGACGCTGCTCTTCGCCAAGCGCGTCGGCCTGCAGGCGCTCTATCTCGACATTGTCGAGTCGCGGCAGATCACGCGTTACACTGCCGAAGTCGGCCAGACCAAGCCGCTGCACTGCAGTGCGTCGGGACATGCCCTGCTGGGCGGCATGGAGGCCGCCGATCGCGAGGCGTTGATCCGCCGTCTTCCGATGCAGAAGCTGACCGACCACACCGTCGTCGATCGCAAAGCCCTCGGTGCGCGTATCGCGGCCTCGGCCGAGCGCGGCTGGTTCCATTCACTGCGTGAATACCATCCGGAGACGGCGGCCGTCGGCGTGCCGGTGCGGATCGACGGCGACGTCTATGCGGTGCTGGTGGCAGCACCCTATCAGCGGCTCGGCAAGTCGATGGCCAAGGCGGGGGCGAAGCTCATTGCCGCGACCCGGTCGCTTGACGATGCCGCGGCCACCAACCACGGAAAGCGGAGGAAGTAGAATGAAGACGATCCTGGGCCGTCGCGCCTTCACTGCGGGCATGGCGGCCGCCGTGCCTGCAGTGGCCCTGCCGGCCGCGGCGCAGGCCTATCCCAGCCAGCTCGTCAAGCTCGTGGTCCCGTTCGGCGCCGGCAGCGCCTCCGACAATATCGCGCGCATCCTGGCCGACGAGATGCGGCTGGCACTCGGCCAGACTGTGCTGATCGACAACCGCCCCGGCGCCTCGGGCTTCATCGGCACGACGATCGTCACCAAGGCGCCGGCCGACGGCTACACCCTGCTGGTCGACGCCAGCGCCACGCACTCGGCCAATCCCTGGCTATTCAAGAACGTGCCCTACGATCCGATCAAGGACTTCACCCATATCTCACGCTGGGTCGAGCTGCCGCAGGTCGTCATCGCCTCGCCGGGCGTGCCCGCGAAGACGCTGGGCGAGCTGGTCGACCATGGCCGTGCCAATCCCGGCAAGCTCACCTTCGGCTATGGAACGCCGACCGCCCTGGTCGGCGCCTCGACACTGGTCACTCTGGGCAGGTTCGAGGCGCTGGCGGTGCCCTACAAGACGCCGGCGGCGGCGCTGCAGGCCGTGATGAGTGACGAGGTGTCGTTCATGGTCGCCGATCTTTCGACGGCGCTGCCGCAGATTCGCGCCGGCAAGGTCAAGGGCATGGCGATCTCGACGACGAAGCGCATGGATGCGCTGGCCGAGGTGCCGACCCTGGCAGAGGCGGGCTACAGCGGCTTCGACACGGTGTTGTGGATCGGCCTGTCCGGTCCGGCCGGCCTTCCGAAGGAGGTCGTCGACCGCCTGTCGGCCGCCATGAGCGCAATCTTTGCCAAACCCGAGGTGCAGGCCCGCATCGTCGCGATCGGCATGCAGCCCGCCCCGTCGACACCGGCGGACTTCACCGCCTTCGTCACCGCCCAGTTGGACGTCTGGGGCAAGCGGATCAAGGCCGCCGGCATCCAGCCCGAGTGACGGGTCTCAGGAAGGCAGCGGCTCGCCCAGGTTGCCTTCGCTGTTGATCAGCAGCACGCGCGAGGTCGGGCCGAGGCCGAGCGACTTGAAGGCCTCCGCGTCGGTGCAGACGCGCATCAGGCCGGCGAGACCCGCACAGCCCGAGGGGCCGGAGATGATGGCGGGATCATTGCCCAGCGGGTTGGCATAGAGCCGGCGGGCGGGCAGGACACTGTCCTCGCCGATGGTCATGAACCAGTTGGCGGCCTGGCCGATGATCGGCCAGGTCACGGGCGAGATCTCGCGGCAGGCGAGGCCGCCCATCACCGTGTCGGCATTGCCGCTGGCGAGGGTGGGTTTGCCGGCGAGGTTGCTCTGGAACCAGCAGTCCGCGCTTTCGGGTTCGACCACGATCGAGATCGGGCGCTCCTCGCACACCGCCCAGAGATAGCCGATCACCGCGGCGGCCAGTCCGCCGACCCCGGCCTGTACGAAGACATGCGTGGGCGCCTTGCCCCACTGCTGGACGGCTGCCTCGTGGACCAGCACGCAATAGCCGCGCATGACGCTGCGCGGCACCGAGTCGTAGCCTTCCCAGGAGGTGTCGGAGATGATCGTCCAGCCGTTGGCCTCGGCCTGGCGGCGGCACTCGGCCACGGCGGTGTCGTAGTCGCCGTCGACCCGGATCACCTCGGCGCCGCGCGCCCGGATGGCGGCTTCCTTCTCGGCGCTCGTGAACTTCGGCAGGAAGATCACGCAGCGATTGCCGAACAGCTTCGCGCCCGCCGCAACCGAGCGGCCATGGTTGCCCGAGCTGGCGGCGGTGAACACGAAGCGCCCGGTGATTTCCTTGTGCTGGCCCTTCATCACGCTCTCGAAGGAAGGCGTGAAATGGTGGGCATCGCCTACCGCGCCGGTCAGCACGTTGGCGACGGCGATCACGCCGCCCAACGCCTTGAAGGCGCCGAAGCCGAAGCGCTGGCTCTCGTCCTTGACCCGGATTTCCCCCACGCCCAGCCGCGCGGCCAGCGCCGGCAGCTCGTAGAGCGGCGTCGGCTTGTGCGCCGGGCACGCCTTCAGCTCCTCGCACAATTCGGGAATCCCGTTGGGATTGATCACGAACTGCTGCTCGGGACCGAATTTCAGGGTGCGCGTGGCGCGCGGATTCTTGGCCAACCAGGGGGCCAACCGGGGAGTCGTCATGCCCGGGTCATAGCATGCTAAGGTTCCCAAAACGGAGTGGCCCATGAAGGTGAATGTCGAAGTGACCTGCACGCCCGAGGAGGCCCGCGCCTTCATGGGCCTGCCGGACATCAAGCCGATGCAGGATCGCATCATGAACGAGATCGAGGAGCGCCTGCGCAACAGCCTAGGGTCTATGAACCCCGAGACGATCTTCAAGACCTGGCTGCCGGCCTCCATGCAGGGCATGGACCAGATGCAGCAGATGCAACAGGTCTTCTGGTCCCAGCTCGCCAACATCGCCTCCGGCGGCTCGGCCAAGAAGGAATAGCCGGATCATGAGCCAGCGCGAGAAGCCAGCCGATCCCAAGCCCTACTACGAAGCCCACGTCTTCTGCTGCACCAACCGCCGTCCCGCCGGCCATCCGCGCGGCTGCTGCGCCGAACGCGGCGGCGAGGCGCTGCGCGACCACATGAAGAGCCGCGCCAAGGCGCTCGGCCTCAAGAACGTCCGCATCAACAATGCCGGCTGCCTCGACCGCTGCGAGCTGGGGCCGACGATCGTCATCTATCCGGAAGGAATCTGGTACCGGGTGCCGACCAAGGAAGACGTCGACGAGGTTCTCGACACGCACCTGCTGAAGGGTGGCCGCGTCGAGCGGCTGATGCTCAAGCCGGAGGACAAGTAGCCGGGCGGTGCGGTGTCAGACGCCGCGGCTGCCGCGGTGCTGGAACCACTGCGATCCGGCAAAGATGATCATGATGACGATGACACCGAGCATGGCGTGGCCTCCTGAGGGCGTAAACGCCATGCAGGTCGGCTTGTTGCCTCAACAGTATGTGAGCGGCGCTATCCCTTGAGCATCTCGCTCGCGAGCGCCGCCCATTCCTCGTCCAGCGACTGCTGCGACACCGGCCGGCCGGCGCGGCGGTACGAGTAGCCGGCATTCTCCAGGTCGCCCTCCTGGCGATGGAGATGGGCATGGACGCTGTCGCAGTCGGGCTCGCCCTCGTGCGCTTGGACGCATTCGTGGGCGCGGCTCCAGTTGCCGCGCCGCATCCACCATAGGGCCTGCAGGGCGGGACCGGCGCCGGCGGGCGGGGCGTCGGCCGTGATGCTGGCGGTGAAAACGTCGAGGGCGGTCATGGCGGCTCCCGGCTAGCGGCGCTTCAGGCGGAAGCGCAGCAGATGCAGGCGGTGCGAGAAGAAGCCCCAGGCGGCGAACTTCAGGTAACGCTCGTAGCGGCGCGTCTGGTCCTTGCCGACCATATCGAGCGCTTCGGCCCGCCGGGCCTTGAGGTTGGCCGCCCAGATCTCGCAGGTCCGGCCATAGTCGGTGCGGTCGTTGCGGAAGCGCTCGACCTCGAAGATGCCATTTGCGGCAGTGAGGATCTCCGGCAGGCGCGGCAGTTCCGATTCGGGAAATATGTCCTCGATCAGCGGCCCGGTCGGGATTTTGTCGTCGGGATCGCCATAGGCGATCGTCTGCAGGGTCATGCGCGCCCCGGGCGCCAGCATGTCGTGGCAGCGCGTGAAGAAATGACGATAGATCGCGACCTTGGTTGCAGAGTCGTCCTGCTGCCGGGTGAAATGCTCGAACGCGCCCACGGAGATGATCGCGCCATAGGGTTCGGCCGGCTGGTGATCGGCCCAGCTCTCGACGCGGATCTCGACCGGCGGCGAGCCGGCGTCGCGCAGCGCGGCGCAGGCCAGCTCGGCCTGCGCGTCGCTCAAGGTCAGTCCGACGCCGCGCTGCAAGGCCGGGGCGCCGGGTGTCCGTGTGGCGACCGCCGCGCGCAACATGCCGCCCCAGCCGCAACCGATGTCGAGCAGTGAGGTCGCGCGGTCAGCGCCGGCGTGGCGCAGATGCCAGTCGATCTTGCGGCGCTGGGCATCGGCGAGAGAGGCGTCGTCATCCTCGTCGCGCCACATCGCCGACGAATAGGTCATCGTCTCGTCGAGCCACAGCCGATAGAAATCGTTTCCTACGTCATAGTGCGAACGGATGGCTTCCGGCGAAGCGCCGGCAGCGTGGGTGGTTTCAGTCATCGTGCGGACCTGATCTTCATGGGTGCACCATAGGCCATTCGCCGACGCAGCGGGCTACCCGGTTTTTGCGACATTCGGGTTATTGCATCGGGGGAAAGTTTGTCCCAGAAGTACGCGCTGTTCGACGCACGTGGCGGCGGTTTATCGCGCTTTTCGTGCAAGAATTTCGGGACTGGCAGCAAGCAGGATTGCTCCCGCATGACGACGAC
This sequence comes from Reyranella sp., assembly GCA_017990895.1. Lineage (GTDB taxonomy): Bacteria > Pseudomonadota > Alphaproteobacteria > Reyranellales > Reyranellaceae > Reyranella. The sequence goes on along the minus strand of JAGNNA010000120.1, from coordinate 7,092 downwards.
GAATGTGCCGCAGGGCGTCGGCCAGAAGGGCCGCTTCTATCTCACGAAGAACATCTGGGTTCCTCAGGAGCCGCTGGAGAAGCTCAATCTCAGGCTCTCCGACTGGATCCTGCGCAACATGCCCAAGCTGCCGCTGGCCGGTGAAGATGCGTTGAAGTCGTTTCCGGTGCTGGCCGAGCTCCAGAAGAGCCACGCCAGGATCAAGGCCGACCTCGACTATCTGCTCAGCCACCACGAAGAAATACCGACGCTGCACGAGGTTCATCCGCGCGACCTCTATGTGCCGGGTCGTGCCTGGCGCACCTTCATCCTGAAGATCTACGGCCACGAGATCACGGCGAACACGGCGGCGGTTCCCGACACGATGGCGGCCATCAGCCGGCTGCCGGGTGTGCACACGGCGCTGTTTAGCATCCTCGCCGGCCGGGCCGAGATCGAGCCGCACCGGGGATCCGCCGCCGGCGTCGTGCGCTTCCACTATCCGCTGATCGTGCCCAGCGAGCCGGAGAAGTGCTGGATCGAGATCGGCGGTCACCACTTCTTCTGGGAAGAGGGCGTGCCGCTGGTGTTCGACGACACGCGCGAGCATTGGGTCAAGAACCAGACCGACGAGACGCGCGTCGTGCTGATCATCGACTTCAATGCCGACATGCCGTTTCCGGTGAACCTCTACACCGGGCTGCGCTACGAGCTCGGCCGTCGCAGCGCCGAGGTGAAGGCCGTCATCGACCGCGCCGCGATCGGCGTGCCGCCGCGCAACGCAGCCTGATCGACGAAGCCGACATCTATTCGATCAGTTCGGCCAGACGCTTGATGATGCGGGTCGGCTTGGCTGTCGCGTGCGCGGGTACGCCGGCGTCGAACGGGTCGTACCAGATGCCGCACATGCCCAGCGCCTGCGGCGCCACCACTTCCCATTCGTAGTTGTCGCCGACCATCCAGGCGTCTTCCGGAGCCACGCCCAGCCGTTCCAGCGCGTGGCGGTAGACCGCCAGTTCGGGTTTGCCCAGGCCGAACTCGCCTTCGATCTGGATGTGATGGAAGCGATGGGCGAGCTCGAATCGTTCGATCTTGGCGCGTTGAGTCTCCGAGGCGCCGTTGGTGACGAGGGCCAGCCGGACGCCGGCATCGCGCAGTGCATCGACCGTGGCGTGGGCATCGGGATAGAGCCGGTATTCCTTGCGCCGCAGCTCGGTGAACGAGTCGGCAATTCGATCGGCCAGCGCGTCGTCCGGACGGCCCAGCCTGGCGAGCCCGCGGCGGACCGACAGGCGGCGGGCGCCCGGGATGTCGAGCCGCCATTTCGCGGCCTCGGCCCGGTCGCTCCAGAAGGCACGCGCCTCCTCCATGACGGCCGTCCGCACGCGCGCGATGGCCGCTTCGTCATGAGCGTCGAGATGGGCGGAAAAGACATGGAGCAGGCGGGTCCACGCCTCCTCCGGTTGCGCGTAGGCACGGATCAGCGTGTCGTCCATGTCGAACAGAATGGCGCAGGGAAGCCCCGCTTTGGGAAGATCGGCCATGTCAGTTCGTCGGCTGGCCCGCGAAGGTCGTGGGTGCCGGGCTCACGACCACGCCGCGGTCGCCTTGGATCTCGATCACGGCCAGCGCACGCTCGGACCGGCCGTCGGGCAGGAAGCGGAAGATGCCGTCGACGCCGGACCATCCGTTGGGATTGGCGATCGCCTCGGCCGAGAAGTCGCCGCCCGGCTTCAGCTGCGCGAGCTGGCTGGCAAGCCCCACGCCGTCATAGGCGAGTGTCGCCAGCCGGTGCGGCGGCCGGCCGTAGGTGGACACGAACCGGCGCTCGAAGTCGGCTCGCTTTGCCGGATCGGGCGCGGCATACCAGGCGCCGCGCAGCATGGTCTCCGCGCCGACGCCGGGGAAATCCCACACGCCGGTGCCGATGAGCTGGATGGCGCGGCCATCGAGGCCGTTGGTGGCCAGCGACGCAAGGGCCGTCGGCAGGAGAGGCGGCGCCACCGGCACGAGGACGGCGACCTTGCCGCTCTCGCCCTCGGTCCGGGTCGAGGCGGCGAGCAGCCGGGCCTGGGCCGGGATGTCGGCGCCGTTGGGGTCGAAGAATTCGCGGCCGACCACGGTGCCGCCGCGCCGCGTGACATAGGTCTCGAGCGTGCTCGACATCTGCTGGCCGTAGGTCGTCTGCGGCGCGAAGGTCGCGAAGCGCCGGATACCGGCCTCGATGGCGTGGTCGACCACGCGGCGGACCTGGGGCGGGGCGGCGATGCCCATGATCCAGACGCCGCGCTGCGCCACCTGCTCGTCGTTGGAGAAGGCCACCACGTTCATGCCGCCCTGGCCGACCAGGGGCACCAGCGCCGAGGCCGACGTCCCGTAGAGCGGTCCGAGGACGAGGGCCGCCCCGTCGAGACGGGCCTTGCGATAGGCCTCGACGGCGGCTTCGGCGGTCTCGCCGCTGTCATAGGCCGACAGGGCAATGTCCTTGGAGCCGGTGTCGAACAGCGCCATTTCGGCCGCCTGCTGCATGGCCTGCCCGATCGGCGCGGCGCGACCGGTGAGCGGCAGCAGGAGGGCGATGCGCGCCTTGCCGGACGCGGTGAGCGGCGACCCGGCCTTGGGCGTGACAGTCACCGCCTGCGCCGTCCTCGTGCTAGGCTTGGGCGGCTCGCTGCAGGCGCCCAACAGGAGGGCGGCAGTGGCAAGCGCAATGAATGACCTACGCATCGGCGCGAAACTCCGGCGATCGGAAACAGATGGACCTGGACGGACGACCCCAAGCTACCGACGGGCAGCCCCCGCGTAAACCGCCGCTCGCCCCGGGGCTGCATATTGTTGCCACACCGATCGGCAACATGCGCGACATCACGCTGCGCGCACTCGACGTGCTGCAAGCGGCCGACCTGATCGCCTGCGAGGACACACGGGTGTTCGCCAAACTCGCGACCCACTACGGCATTTCGGCCCCGACCGTGTCCTACAGCGACGCCACGCAGGACAAATCCGAGCCGCGCCTCGTCCGGGCGCTGGCCGCCGGCAAGAGCGTCGCCCTGGTTTCGGATGCCGGCATGCCGCTGATCTCCGATCCGGGCTATCGGCTGGTGCGGGCGGCGGTCGAGGCCGGCCATCCGGTCACCTCGGCGCCGGGCCCCTCGGCGGTCCCGATGGCGCTGGCTCTGTCGGGACTGCCGACCGACCGGTTCTTCTTCGCAGGCTTCCTGCCGGCCAGGGCGACGGATCGGCGGCGAGCGATCGGCGAGGTGGCCGCCGTTCCATCGACGCTGGTGTTCTTCGAGGCGCCGCACCGGCTGCCGGAGGCGCTGGCGGACCTGGCCGAATTGCTGGGCGATCGTCCGGCCGCCGTGGCTCGCGAACTGACCAAGCTGTTCGAGGAAGTGCGGCGCGGATCGCTGGGCAAGCTCGCCGCCCACTACGCCAAGCACCCGGACGTGAAGGGCGAGATCGTGATCGTGATCGGCGCGCCCTCGGCCGACACCGAACGCAGCGCCGATACGATCGACGATGCGTTGCGCGAAGCGATGGCCGGCGCATCGGTGAAGGATGCCGCGGCCGAGGTGGCGGCGCGCTACGGTCTGAAGCGGCGCGACGTCTATGCCCGCGCCCTCGAGCTGAAGCGTGGTGCGTCGTGACGACCACGGCCCGCCAGAAAGCCTATCGCATGGGTAATGCCGCCGAATGGCGGGCGATCTGGCGGCTGCGGCTCGGCGGCTACACGATCCTGATGCGCCGCTATAAGACCCGGCTGGGCGAGATCGACATCGTGGCGCGCCGCGGCAACGTGCTGGCCTTCGTCGAGGTCAAGGCGCGCGGCGATTTCACGAAGGCGGCCGATGCGCTGGGCGACCGGCAGTTCGGCCGTGTCTCGCGCGCCGCCAGCCTGTTCATCGCCCACCATCCGCGCTATGCCGCCTGCTCGGTGCGCTTCGATGCGGTGCTGGTCGGCGGCCTGTGGCCGCGCCACCTGCCCGACGTCTGGCAAGCGCCGGAGTGATTCGTGACGGATGATCTGACGAATGGCCTGCAGCGACTGAAGGATCTTTGCGCCGGCGACGGCGAACGCATCGACCTGCTTGAGGCAGGGTTCCTGCTGAGCGTCCTCGGCCGGGGTGTGCCGACCGAACTCGGTCCCTTCCGCCAGCACGTGACCGCAATGACCGACGACCTGGCGGACCTGGTGCACCGGCGCGGTGCGACGCCCGAAGCGCTGTCCGAGGTGATCGCGCGATCCTACGCCTATCGCGGCGACAGCGAGACCTACGACGACCTGCAGAACGCCGACCTGGCGCGTGTCATCGAGCGCCGCAAGGGCCTGCCCGTCGCGCTGTCGATCCTCTATCTGCACGTCGCCCGCGCCCAGGGCTGGCAGGCGGAGGGCCTGGCGTTCCCGGGACACTTCCTGATCCGCATCGGCATCGACGGCGCGCGCCATGTCGTGGACCCGTTTCATGAAGGCGCCGTGCGCGATGCTTCGGAGCTGCGAAGGCTCCTGCGCCAGGTCCTTGGCCCCGATGCCGAACTCGTGCCGGCGCATTTCGATCCCGTCTCCGACCGCGACGTGCTGCTGCGGCTCGAGAACAACGTGCGGCTGCGCCTCGCCAAGCGCGAGGACTGGTCCGGGACGGCGCGCTCGCTCGACCGTATGCTGGCGATCGCGCCGGACCGGATCGAGCTGCTGTTCGAGGCCGGCCAGCTCAACGCGCGCCTCGACAAGCGGCGGGCGGCGATCGCTGCCTATGGGCGCATCCTCGAACTCGACGTCGATGCCGACCTCCGGCGGCAGGCTTCGGCCCTGTTGCAGGAACTGCGCCGCGGCCTTAACTGAAACCAGTCGACCTCAGCCCGCCAGTCAGGATTCCACCATGAAGCTCAACGTCGCCATCCAGATGGACCATGTCTCGACGATCGACATCGACGGCGATTCGACCTTCGTGCTGGGCCTGGAAGCCGAGAAGCGCGGCTATGCGGTCTGGCACTACACGCCGCCCGACCTGATCTTCTGCGATCGCAAGGTGATGGCCCGCGCCCAGCCGATGAACCTGCGCCGCGAGAAGGGCAACCACTTCACGCTCGGCGCGCCGGAGATGATCGATCTTTCGACCTTCGACGTCGTGCTGCTGCGCCAGGACCCGCCGTTCGACATGTCGTACATCACGACGACGCATCTGCTCGAGCACATCCATCCGAAGACGCTGGTGGTCAACGATCCGGCCAGCGTGCGCAACGCGCCGGAGAAGCTGTTCGTCACGCATTTCGACAATGTGATGCCGCCGACGCTGATCACCGCCGATGCGCGCGCGCTGCGCGAGTTCCGAGACGAGCATCAGGACATCATCCTGAAGCCGCTGTTCGGCAATGGCGGCGCCGGTGTGTTCCGTGTGCGTCCCGATGACGAGAATTTCGCGTCGCTGCTCGAGATGTTCTCCCAGCGCAGCCGCGAGCCGGTGATCGCCCAGCGCTATCTTCCCGAGGTGCGCAAGGGCGACAAGCGCATCATCCTGATCGACGGCAAGGCGGTCGGCGCGATCGATCGCGTGCCGGCGGCCGGCGAGGCGCGTTCCAACATGCACGTCGGCGGCAAGGCGGTGAAGGCGTCGCTGACCCGGCGCGACATCGAGCTGTGCGAGACGATCGGGCCGGAGCTCGCGAGGCGCGGCCTGATCTTCGTCGGCATCGACGTGATCGGCGATTACCTCACCGAGATCAACGTCACTTCGCCGACCGGCCTGCAGCAGATCAACCGCTTCGACGGTGTCTCGCTGGAGGCGCAGATCTGGGACCGCATCGAGGTCCGCTATCAGGAAACCCGCGGGAGAAAGTCATGATCCGACGTGCATTTCTTGCCCTCTCGATGATCGTTCCGGCAGGCGCCGTGCTCGCGCAGTCGGGCTCGGACCTGTTCGGCCAGAAGCAGATCGTCCAGGCGGTGGTCGAGGGCGACGAGGAGAAGGTGCGACAGGCCCTGCTGAAGCAGGAGAGCCCGAATCAGACGGCCAACAACGGTCAGCCTCTGCTGGTCGTGGCGGTCCGCGCCGGCCACATCCCGGTGGTCGAGACCCTCCTCAAGGGCGGTGCCATTCCCGATGCGTCGGATCGCGACGGCTACACGGCGCTGATGCGCGCGGCCGAGAAGGGCGACGTCGAGATCACGGATATCCTGCTGCGCCGCAACGCAAGCACGCGCACACAGAACCGCCAGGGTCAGACGGCGCTGATGATCGCCTCGGGGCGCGGCTACGCCGAGATCGTCCGGCTCCTCCTCGACAAGAAGGCCGAGCCCAATTCGCGCGACTTCACCGGCCGCACCGCGCTCACTTACGCCAAGCAGAACAACCGCGGATCCATCGAGGTGATGCTGCGTAAGGCCGGCGCCAAGGAATGACGCCGGGCGGGGCGACCCCGATCCGGGTGACCGGGTCGCTGGCGATCGACCCGGACGAGATCCAGGAAAGCTTCGTGCGCGCCGCCGGCCCCGGCGGCCAGCACGTCAACACCACGTCGACCGCGGTGCAGCTTCGGTTCGATGTCAGACGTTCGCCGTCGCTGCCCGACGATGTGCGGCACCGGCTGGAACGCCTGGCGGGCCGGCGCCTGACGCGCGACGGCGTGCTGGTGCTGGTGGCCCAGGGCCATCGCAGCCAGCTGCGCAACCGCGAGGAGGTGCTCGCCCGGCTGATCGAGCTGATCCGCGAGGCGACCTACAAGCCGGCGCCGCGCGTGAAGACCAAGGTGAGCCGCGCCGCGAAGAAGCGCCGGGTCGACGACAAGAAGCGTCACGGCACCGTCAAGTCCCTGAGACGCGCCCGGTCATCGGACGACTGACGGCGCGCGGAAGGTTGGCTACTGTCACAACTCAAACAAGATGAGGTGCTTCGTGGCAGACGTACGCAAGGAGGCAGACAGCCTCGGCGAGGTGAGCGTACCGGCAGACAAGCTCTGGGGCGCGCAGACTCAGCGGTCGCTGGAGCATTTCAGCATCGGCAAGGACCTGATGCCGCGCGAGATGATCACCGCCTACGCGACGCTGAAGAAGGCCTGTGCCAACGCCAACCACGCCGGCAAGCGGCTCGACGACACGGCGCACAAGCTGATCCT
>JAGNNA010000478.1 GCA_017990895.1 Reyranella sp. | reverse complement strand
CAGTGTCGAGGCTGTTGCCCCTGACTCGCAGCCGCAGCGCCCGCCCGAGGCGGGCGGCCTGCATGGCGAGATGCTCGTCGAGCGCGGTGCGGCGGGGCAGGCCGACGAAATCAAGGTCGAGCAGCTCGGCAAAGCCGGTCTGTCGCTTGCCCGCGAGCCGATGGCCGGCCGGTACGATCAGCACGAGACGATCGGCCCGGAAGGGATGGCTCTCGAGTCCCGGGACCAGCGCGGCCTGCGATCCGATGCCTATGTCGGCATCCCCCGCCGCAATGGCGGCACCGATCGCCGGGCTCTCGCGATCCTCGAGATCGATGTCGATCGTGGGATTGCCGGCGAGGAAGGCCGCGAGCAGCGATGGCAGATGTTCCGAGAGAGCGGAGGTGTTGGCGAGGATCCGGACGCTGCCTTTCAGGCCGCGCGAATAGGCACCGAGATCGCCGCGCATCGCTTCCATCTGCTGCAGCACGATACGCGCATGGTCGAGCAGGCTGCGCCCCGCGTCGGTCGGCTCGACGCCGCGTCGCCCGCGCTTCAGCAAGGGAACGCCCAGCATCTCCTCCATGCCGCGGATGCGCGCGCTCGCTGAGGCCAATGCGAGGTGAGCGCGTTCGGCGCCGCGCGTGATGCTGCCGGTCTGCGCGACGTGGTGGAACAGCCTGAGGTCGGTGAAGTCGAAGCGCATGACATGCTTCCTCAGCCTTCGTCTAATACGAAGGCATATACCGTATTCTCCGCATTGCGAAGCCTTGGCGTGCCGACCAAAGCTGCGCCATGGAGCTTTCGACCCTGGCTTTCGTCCTGGCGGTGTTCGTGCTGGCCGGCTTTGCCAAGGGCATCATCGGACTTGGTCTGCCGACCATTTCGATGGGCCTGCTGGCCCTCGTCCTCTCGCCCGTCGAGGCCGCGGCGCTGCTGATCCTGCCGTCGCTCGTCACCAATGTCTGGCAGATGCTGGATGGGCCGCACCTTCGGTCGCTCCTGCGACGGCTGTGGCCGCTGAACCTGAGCGTCTGCGTCGGGACATGGGCGGGCGCGGCTTTCCTGTCGGGGGTGGGCGGACCGTATGGCGCTCTGGCGCTGGGCTTCGCGCTGATGGCTTATGCGCTGTCGGGTTTGGCGGCGCTGAAGCTCGCTGTGCCCCCGGTCGCGGAACGGTGGGCCGGCCCGTTCGCGGGAGCGATGACGGGTGCGATCACGGCCGCCACGGGAGTCTTCGTCATTCCTGCGGTGCCCTATCTCCAGTCCATTGGACTCACCAAGGACGAACTGGTGCAGGCCCTGGGGCTTTCCTTCACCATCTCGACACTGGCGCTGGCGGTCACCTTGACGGGCAGTGCCGGCCGCGGTCTGGAGTTGGCCTGGCCGGCCGTGGCCGGCGTCGTCGTGGCCCTGGTGGGAACGCGACTGGGCCAGGCCGTCCGCGCGCGACTGTCGCCGCCGACATTCCGGCTGTGGTTCTTCTCCGGCCTTCTGGCCCTGGGCGCCTATCTCGCAGCGCGCGGCCTGGTCTGAGCGGTCGATGGACGGAGCCTGGGGGCAGGTCTAGCTTCCGGAACCTATTTATTCCTGGAGCGTTTTCATGGCCGTGCACGCCCTCAAAACTTCAAAGGTTGCCAATCTCCGGTCCAACGTCTCGCCGGAGGAATGGCAGGCCCGTGTCGACCTGGCGGCCTGTTACAGGTTGATCGACCTGTACGGCATGTCAGATCTGATCGCGAACCACATCTCGGTTCGGGTCCCGGGCGAGCACGATGCGTTCCTGATCAATGCCTATGGCCTGCTGTACGAAGAGATCACCGCGTCGAGCCTCCTGAAGATCGACCACGAGGGCAATATCCTCGCCAAGCCGGAGTTCCACGGCGGGCTCGAGTACGGAGTCAATCGCGCCGGCTTCGTCATCCATAGCGCGATCCATATGGCCAAGCCCGATGTCGGCTGCGTGATCCACACGCACACCTGGCCGGGCATGGCGGTTTCGACCATGGAATGCGGCCTGCTGCCCAACACGCAGACCTCGATGCGGTTCGCCAGGATCAGTTATCATGACTTCGACGGCGTGGTGCTCGACCTCGCCGCGCGCGAGGCCCTCGTCAAGAGCCTGGGCGACAACAACGCGATGATCCTGCGTAACCACGGTCTGCTGACGACCGGCGCGACGATCCCCGAGGCTTTCAACGCCATGCACCGGCTGGAGCTCAGCTGCAAGACGCAGCTCGCCGCCATGTCGTGCAACACCAAGCTGATCGACGTCCCGGCCGAGGTGGTCGACGCGACCTACATGAACTACCAGCCGAAGACCCGGCGGCCGTTCGGCCTGCTGGATTGGCCGGCGCTCCTGCGGAAGCTCGACCGGATCGATCCGGGCTTCCGCGACTGATTGGATACCCCGCACAGCTCGATACGCGCCTTCGCCGCCGTCGCCAGTGGTTACTGGACGGCGCCGGGGTATCGCGCCGTCGCCTGGATGCTCACCGGCGGCCTGGTGGTGCTGGGCGTGGCCAACGTCGGCATCGCGCTGTGGCTGAACATCTGGAACCGGGACTTCTTCAACGCGCTCGACAAGCGTGACGTCGTCGAGCTCATGCGGCTGCTCTGGATACTGGCAGCCATCGTCGCCTCTGCGGGTGTGGCGGTGGCGATGCAGCTCCACGTCAAGCGGCGGCTTCAGATCAACTGGCGGGCCTGGCTGTCGCACGTCACGGTGCTGCGCTGGCTGGACGCCGGCCGTCAGTACCAGCTCGGCATGCTGGCAGACGAGGTCGACAATCCCGACGGTCGCATCGCCGAGGACATCCGCATCTCGACGGAACTTGCCGTCGAGTTCGCGCAGAGCATCCTGCAGTGCGTGCTGCAGCTCGTCACCTTTCTCAGCGTGCTGTGGGTCCTCTCGGGGACTCTGCCGATCAAGCTTTTCGGCCTCGAGTTCGACCTGCCGGGCTACATGGTGTGGGCCGCGGTGGCCTATGCGCTGATCGGTTCGCTGCTCACCTACTTCCTGGGGCGTGGCCTGATCCACGCGGGTAACGTTCGACAGAGCCGCGAGGCCGACTTCCGCTCCGGCCTGACGCGGGCGCGAGAGCATGCCGAAGGTATCGCCCTGATGCGGGGCGAGGATGACGAGCGTGAACGGCTGCGCGAATCGCTTTCCGAGCTGCGCGGCGCCTGGAATGTCCAGACCCGAGGCCAGGGCAATCTCTCGCTGCTCACCAGTTCGCTTGCCTATCTCGCGCCGATCGTGCCGCTGATCGTCGCCCTGCCGCGCTATCTCGGCGGAGACATCGCGCTGGGCGGGCTGATGCAGACGGCGCAGGCCTTCTCCAGCGTGCAGTGGGCCTTGTCCTGGCTGATCGACAATTTCCCGAAGTTCGCCGAATGGCGCGCCTCGACCGATCGCGTGGTGCATCTGCACATGGCGCTGACCGACCTCGAGGAGAGCAGCGAGGGGGCCGATGAGG
>JAGNNA010000477.1 GCA_017990895.1 Reyranella sp. | reverse complement strand
GGTCATCGACCCGCGGCACCCCGCGTGGCTTGTTCGGCAGCAACGGTTGGATCGTTCTCCACTCAAACTCGGTCAGATCGTAGCGCGCCATCGCCAAGGCTCCTTTCAGAACCTTGAATCACTTTCTGAAAACTTTGGGAATCGTTTATGAGTATGCGACCTAGAGAAGTTCCCGGCGCACGATCGCAGCGCCCTCGCTCAACGCCTTGAGCTTTCCGAAGGCGGTGGCGCGCGGCAGGTACTTCATGCCGCAATCGGGGGCGGGCAGGAGCTTGTCCGGGCTGACATGCTTCAGGCCGGCACGGATTCGCCCGGCGACCTTCTCCGGCGTCTCGACCTCGGGATCGCTGAGGTCGATCACGCCCAGCATCACCTTCTTGGGTGCCAGGTCCTTCAGCACGCCGAGGTCGAGCTTGGGTTGTGCCGATTCGATCGAGATCTGTTGCGCGATCGTGTCGGAAAGCTGCGGCAGGAAGGAATAGCCGGTAGGCTTGAGGCCGGTCACCACGGCGGCATAGCCGAAGCAGAGGTGGATGACCGTCGGTACGGTGATGCCCTCCAGCGCCCGGTTGATCGCTTTCACCGCATAGCGCTTGGCTTCCTCCGGATTGTTGCGCAGCCAGGGCTCGTCGAGCTGGATCACGTTGGCGCCGGCCTTTACCAGTTCGTGCGCCTCCTCGTTCACCGCGGCGGCGTAGTCCATGCACATCGCCTCGGCATCCTTGTAGAACTCGTCCTTTACCTGCTGGCCCATGGTGAAGGGCCCGGGCAGGGTGATCTTGGCCTGCCGGTCGGTGTTGGCCCGCAGGAACTGCATGTCGCGCAACTCGACAGGCCCTGTCCGCCGGATCTTGCCCACGACCCGAGGGACGGGCGTGCGGTTGCCGCTGCGGTTCACGATCTCGGCCGGGTTCTCGTCGTCAATGCCCTCCAGGGCCGTCGCGAAACGATTGGAGTAGCTCTCGCGTCGCATCTCGCCATCGGTGATGACGTCGATCCCGGCGCGTTCCATGTCACGGATGGCGAGCAAGGTGGCGTCGTCCTGTGCCTGCTCGAGCCAGGGTTCGGGAACCCGCCACATGTCCTTCACGCGCGTGCGCGGCACGCCCTTGCTGAGCAGTTCGCGGTCGACCAGCCAATCCGGCTGGGGATAGGAACCAACGACGGTGGTCTGCAGGAGCGTATCGCCCATTATGAACCCGTTTCTCTCGAAGCTGTGATTGCACGGCAGTCTGCGACCCGATTAAGTCCCTGTCCATGTTTGCACGCTTGGTAATGCTGCTGGTCCTCGTCGTCGTCGGATCCTGCGGCGGGGATCTGCCCGGCAGTTCGATACCTGACGGCCAGGCCGAACGCGCCTTCGGCCTCCTGAGATCGTCGACGGCGCTCGTCTCGCTGATGCGCGACCGCGATATCCATTCGCCTGACCTGTCGATGCCGGACCCGCTGCAGCAGCTCCAGCGCGAGCTGGCCAAGAGCGACCCGACAGGGGCGTTCGCCGGCGTCACCTACGACCTGACACGTGGAAACACCCTGGCCATCGACTGGCTCGTGCAGACGCCCAACCGCTGGGGACGCCGGGCGGACGATCTCACCTGGTTCGCCATGGGCTGCAAGGATTGCGAGCCCGACATCTCGCTGCCGGCTTGCGCCACCGATGCCGACTGTAACGGCGGCACCTGCGCCGCGATCTGGCCGCGTACGCCGGGGCGACGCAACCCCGCGCGCAAAGTTTGCCTCGGCCATTCGGATGCGCTGCCGGTCAGGATCCACGACCTCGTCTCCAGCGCTCGCGAGAGCGTCGACATCGTCGAACTACAGCCGGCACCGACGGGGCGATATACTGCCGCGCTCAGGGCCGCCATTGCCGAGCTTGCATTCAGTCGCCGCAAGGTCGAGGTCCGCGTCCTGATCGGCCAGTTTCCACCCACGGGCGTCGATGCCGCGGCGTTCCTCGAGGAGCTGGTCGCGACGGCCCGCGATGTCCCTGGCTCTCGCGTGACGGTCAGCGTTTCGGCGATGCGCAGCTGCACCGTGCTGGAGTCCTGCAACAGCTTCTCCTGGAACCACGGCAAGTTCATCGTCGTCGATGGCCGGGAAGCGATCGTCGGCGGGCACAATCTCTGGACGGAGGATTATCTCACTGACAATCCCGTGCATGACCTTTCCATGCAGGTGCGCGGCCCGGCGGCCGCCAGCGCCTCACGCTTCGCCGACCGGCTGTGGCGCTACGTCTGCGCCAATCTCGGTCAGAAGGAGTCGATCTCGCTGGTAAGTTACTCAGGCGGGACCAGCGAGGTCGGGCAGCGTTGTCCAGCCGCCCTCTCCAGCGGTCGAGCGCGCCCCGGCACGGGAGCCGTCCAGATCATGGGCATCGGCCGCCTGGGTGCCGGCATCACCGAAGACTTCGCCAACCAGAGCGAGCTGGCGCGCGATCTGATGTTCGGTGCCGCACGCAAGACCATCCGCGTCTCGCAGCAGGATCTTGGCTTCCGCCTCGGACGCTCGGACACGCTCTTTCCCGAAAGCGCGCTCGACCGCATGATCGACCTGATGGAGCGGGGCGGCGACGTCTATGTCGTGCTCTCCAATCCCGGCTCGATCGGCAATGGCGGCAGTCCCTACTACAACGACGTTCCGCTGCAGGTCCTGGCCAAGCGCCTGAAGGACAACGTCCAGAAGCGCATCGATACCGCCGATCCCCTGGCGCGCTACGCCATCCGCAATGGGCCGGACCCGGTGAACGCACTGCTGTGCAGTCGCTTCCACCTCACGTCCTTCCGCTTCGGTCCGGACGATTCCTGGCCCGGCAGCAAGACCATCGCCAACCATTCCAAGCTCTGGATGGTCGACGACCGGGTCTTCTACATCGGCTCCGACAACATGTACCCGGTGAACCTCCAGGAGTTCGGCTACATCGTCGGCGATCCGAAGGCCGTCGACACGCTGGTTGAGGCCTACTGGAAGCCGCTCTGGCAGTGGTCGAGTCGTGTCGCGGTCTCGGGCGAGGGTGTCGAGAAGTGCATTTTCCGCGACATCGTCAGATAGCCGGATCAGGCGACTGATCGGGAGGGCGCCCCATCCTTCGGGGTATGAGGAACCACATGAAGCATCTGATCTTCAGCCTTGTCCTGATCCTGCCGATCGGCGCGTCGGCGGCCCCGGACGACACCGCTTACTGCAAAGCGCTGGTCGCGACATACGAAAACCTCGTCATGAAAAGAGGCGGCGCTCGCGGCGGCATCCAGACGGGGGTCGAGGCCAGCGTCGCGCTCGACCAGTGCAGGAACGGCAATCCCGCCGGTATTCCGGTCCTTGAGCAGAAGCTGCGGGACCTCAGAGTCCGACTCTAAAAGAATGTATTCGGTTCAAGATCTTGCGAGGCGTCTGAAGAGTAGACGAATGCTCCCGAGGAGCAGCCAGGCGGTTGCGCTTTCGCTGGTGGCCTCGAAGTCCTTGGC
>JAGNNA010000476.1 GCA_017990895.1 Reyranella sp. | reverse complement strand
GTACCGGGCATCACCGTGCTGGTGATGACGACCATGTGGTAGCCCTTCTTGTTCTTCAGGGCCTTGCCGAGCGTCTCCATGGCCTGGAGCACGAAACGGTTGGAAAAGAAGCCGGTGCTGTCGGACGGGGTCGGGACGATCACAAAGCTGGCGTCACTCTTCTGGATCGCCTCGTTGGCGTCCATGGTCGCCGACAGGCGCTCCTTGTTGGCGGCGATCAGTTCGTTGAGCTGCGGCTCGACGATCGGCATCTTGCCGGCGTTCATCGCGTCGACCAGCGTCTTGTTCACATCCAGGCCGATGACGGTGAAGCCGCGGTTGGCGAGAACGGCGGCCAGAGGGGCACCGAGCTTGCCGAGGCCGACGACCGAGACGCGAGGCAGAGTTCCTGTGGTCATTTCCATGTCCGTTTTGAGGGCCGGTACTGATACTGGCGCTTGCGTCCCGATGCCACCCCGATTTTGCAGGGGCGCGGCGGCCAAACACAGCTTGCGCGGTCCCGTCGCAGGGGCGAAATATCGGGTCGAATCAGGCGCCAGGCGCAGGGGATGTGGATGAAAGTGGAGTTTTCGGCCTTTCCGAAGGCCTTTGCGGGCAATGTCGCGGTCTTCGTAGGGGCCGAAAAGCAGCTTCTCGCGACGGCGGAGGCCGTCGACAAGGCTGCCGATGGGGCCGTTACCCGCGCCTTGGAGGCAGGGAGGTTCACGGGCGCCAAGGGCCAGACCCAGACCGTGCTCGGCCACTCTGGTGATATTGCACGCTTACTGCTGCTGGGCGTGGGCAAGGGGCAGGATCTGGATGCCCGGGCGGCCGAGGAACTGGGCGGTGTCGTCGCCGCCGAGGCCAATGCCGCGGGCCATACAGCCGTTACCGTGGTCGTCGATCCGGTCAAGGGAAGCCGCCTGTCGCCGGTGGATATGGCCGCCCACCTGGCCCTGGGCGTTCGCCTGCGCAGCTACCGCTTCGACAAGTACAAGACCAAGGACAAGCCCGAGCAGAAACTGTCGCTGCAACGGCTCACCGTCGTCGTGGCGGCGCCGGCCGACGCCCGCAAGGCCTACGCACAGCTCGAGCCGGTGGTGGACGCTGTGTTCCTGACGCGCGATCTCGTGAGCGAGCCGCCGAACGTCCTCTATCCGGTGGAGTTCGCCCGCCGCGCCAAGGAGCTCACCAAGCTCGGCGTGAAAGTCGAGATTCTGGGCGAGGCCGAGATGAAGAAGCTCAGCATGGAAACGCTGCTCGCCGTCGGGCAGGGCAGCGGTCGGGACTCGCAGCTCCTGGTCATGAAGTGGATGAACGGTCCGAAGGGGCAGGCCCCGGTCGCCCTGATCGGCAAGGGCGTCTGCTTCGATACCGGTGGCATCTCGCTGAAGCCGGCCGCCGGCATGGAAGACATGAAATGGGACATGGGCGGTGCTGGCGCCGTCACCGGCGCGATGAGGTTGATCGCCGGCCGCAAGGCCAAGGTGAATGTCGTGGCGGTGTGCGCGCTGGTCGAGAACATGCCCGACGGCAATGCCCAGCGTCCCGGCGACGTCGTGAAATCGATGTCGGGCCAGACGGTCGAGGTGATCAACACCGATGCCGAAGGCCGCCTGATTTTGTGCGACGCCATGTGGTACGCGCAGCAGAAGTTCAAGCCGCAGGCCATGGTCGAGTTGTCGACGCTCACCGGCGCGATCATCGTCGCGCTGGGTCATGAGCGCGCCGGTCTCTTCTGCAACGACACGGAGCTTTCCAACCGGCTGCGCGCCGCGGGTTCGGCAATTGGCGAGAAGCTGTGGCGCATGCCGCTCGGGCCGAAATACGACAAGCTGATCGATTCGGAAATCGCCGACATGAAGAACGTCGGCGGCGGGCGCGATGGCGGCTCGATCACGGCGGCGCAGTTCCTGCAGCGCTTCGTGCAGGAGGGCGTGGCCTGGGCGCATATCGACATCGCGGGCGTGGCGTGGTCCGGCAAGGGCGACACCACCAGGCCCAAGGGTGCGACCGCCTTCGGCGTGCGTCTGCTCGACCGGCTGATTGCCGAGAACTACGAGCGCTGATTCGCCGATGGCGACCGAGGTCAACTTCTACCACCTGACCCGATCGTCACTGGAAGACACGCTGCCGCGCCTGCTCACGAAGACATTGCAGGCGGGGGAGCGGGCGGTGGTGCTGGTCGGGTCGCCGGAGCGGGTGGATGCGCTGAACACGCATCTCTGGGTTTACGACCCCGACGGCTTCCTGCCGCACGGAGCTGCGCGCGATGGCGAGGCCGACCGCCAGCCCATCTGGCTGACGCATCTCGACGAGAATCCGAACGGCGCCGGCTTCCTCTTCGTCGCCGATCGCGCGAGGTCGGAGAGGGTCGGCGATTACAAGCGATGTTTCGAACTGTTCGACGGCCGCGACGAGACAGCCGTCGACGACGCGCGGGAGCGGTGGAAGGCCTACAAGACGGCAGGCCACGCGGTCGCCTATTGGCAGCAGACCGAGACCGGCGGCTGGGAGAAGAAAGCCTAACGCCTGTCGCGGGGCCTCAGATAGGCCTGCCAGGCAGCCGCCAGGCGCTCGCGCAACGGGATCGGTCCTTCGGGGCGATAGAAGTCCGGCGGATCGGATTCGAAGTGCGCCATGTAGCGGCGATAATCGAGCGGCCGGGCGCGGTCGCCCTGCGCCTGTGCGGCGAGCAGATCGAGGCCGCGCTCGACGTCGATCACGGGCTTCAGCCTGTCGCGGCAGCCGAGCAGAAGCTCGGCGGCGGCATCGGGCACGTCCCAGGCCGACAGGATTGCCGCCAGCTTGGCCACCTTTTCAGCGCTGAGGCTCGCAAGCCTAGCCGGGCCATTCGGACCCAGGAGATCGAGGGCGTAGTAGGCCTCGCCCTGGAAGGGGCGACCGGAATGCGTCTCCGCCGGCGTCGGCCAGATGTAGCGGGCGGGCAGCGCTCGAGATGAATAGTTGCGAACGTCCAGTCGGAACAGATCGAAGCCGTGACGGCGCATGAAACGGTCGGTGTTGTGGAAGGAGTGCTCGTCGGCGGCACCGTCACCCACGAAGTTCACTTCCATCTGTACGGCCAGCAGGTTGGCCGGCAGCCGTCCCTCGAAGCTCTGCAGGATCTGCCAGTCGATGCCGTCGGTATCGATCTTCATGTAGTCGAGGTCGATCCAGCCGCGTGCCGCGAGCAGGTCGGGCACCACCACGGGCTTCGCCGGATCGGCGAGCCCGGTCAGTTCCCAGGCATTGTGCCGGAGCTGCTCCTCGGTCGAGGCGGTCCGGAGCTTGGCGTCGCGGATCTCGCGCGTGCGCATGAAGCTCATGCGATCGCGCATCTTCATGATCAGCGGTGCCGCCGGGCCGGCCGACAGATCGATCGGCGCGTCGGCGCGGGGACTGACGAACGCGGCCAGGTAGGAGACGTCGGGGTTCTTCTCCTCCGAGGTGAGGCGCTGGCATTCGCTGGCACTGGCATCG
>JAGNNA010000475.1 GCA_017990895.1 Reyranella sp. | reverse complement strand
GCGCTGGCGCATGATCGAGACGGTGCAGCGCCTGTGGCGGGCACGCGGCATGACCTTGATCTTCATCGAGCACGACATGGACATCGTCTTCAAGGTTGCCCAGACGGTGCGCGTCCTGTCCTACGGCTCGGTGCTGGCGGAAGGCACACCCGACGAGGTGCGGACCAACCCGAAGGTGATCGAGGCCTATCTCGGCAAGTCTGCTCACGGGGCTGCGGCATGAGCGCCGGAGAGATCCTCCGGGTCGACGATATCGACGTCTTCTACGGCGCCAGCCAGATCCTGTTCGGCGTCTCGTTCGGGGTGGAGAAGGGCCAGTCCTTGGCGCTGCTCGGCCGCAATGGCGCGGGCAAGAGCACGACCATGAAGGCGATTATCGGTATCGCGCCGACCAAACGCGGCACGGTCTCGGTGCGCGGTGCACCGGTGCAGAAGTTCACGCCCGATCGCATCGCCCGCCAGGGGGTGGGTTTCGTGCCGGAGGACCGGCAGATCTTTCCGGAGCACTCGGTCGAAGACAATCTGAAGATCGCGATCAAACCCGGTGTCGGCGGCCGTGTCGACTGGACCCTGGAGAAGATCTACGACGTCTTTCCGATCCTCGCCTCGATGCGCGGACGCATGGGCGGGCGGCTGTCGGGCGGCGAGCAGCAGATGCTCACCATCGCGCGCACGCTGATGGGAAATCCCGACGTCGTGCTGCTCGACGAGCCCAGCGAAGGCCTGGCACCGATCATCGTCGAGAAGATCGGCGAACTGATCCAGCGCCTGCGCGACATGGGCACGACCCTGATCGTGGCCGAGCAGAACATGCATTTCTGTCTGGATATCGCCAGCCACGTGGCGGTGATCGACAAGGGCCATATCGTCTATCGCGGCTCGATCGACGAGCTGCGCGCCAACGACGACGTCAAGAAGCGCTACCTGGCGGTCTGAAGGACGACGCGTAGTCCGGGCTTCGCATCTTCGAGTCTGATCGTGAGCCCGTGGAGGCCGGCGATCGCCTTGACCATCGCCAGGCCGAGACCGCTGCCGGATGTCGAGCGACTGCGGTCGAGCCGGTAGAAGCGGTCGAAGACCCTCTCGTGCTCAGAAGCGGGGATGCCCGGTCCGTTGTCGGCGACCTCGATCTCGAACCCGTCTCCCTGCCGGTGCAGGCCGAGGTGAACCCTGGTGCCTTCGGGCGTATGGCGTAGCGCGTTCTCGAGCAGGTTGGACACGAGCTGCGCCATCAGCTGGCGGTCGCCGGTCAGCGTGGCCCCTGGCTCGACGTTTACCTCGAGGGTGCGGTCCGAATCCTCGGCGACGGGCTGGTAGGTCTCGCCCAGGCTCTTCAGCAGGGCGGAGACGTCGAACGCCGCGAAGGCGCTCTTCTGGGCACCGGCCTCGACCTGGGCGATGCGCAGCAGGGCCGAGAAGGTCTCCAGCAGCGCGTCGGCTTCCTCGATGGCGTCATCGGTCGCGGCGTTGTAGTCGGCGGTCGTCGTCGCACGCTCGCGGGCATCCTCCAGCCGCTGCCGCAGCCGGCCGAGCGGCGTGCGCAGGTCGTGGGCGATGTCGCTCGACACCTGGCGCAGCCCGTCCATGAGCTGCTGGATGCGCGCCAGCATGGCATTGAGGCTGGCCACGAGCTGGTCAATCTCGTCGTGCGTGCCGCGCACGGGAATGCGGGCCGAGAGATCGCCTTCCATGATGGCGCGGCTGGTGCGCGTGATCGTGTCGATGCGGCGCAGGAAATTGCTGCCGAGCAGGGCGCCGCCAGCGATGGCCAGGACCAGGGTGAGGCCACCCGACCAGGCGAAGGCGCGGATGATGGCGCGCTGCATGTCGACCAGGCGGTTGGCGTCCTGGGCCACCAGCAGGAACGAGCCGTCGGGCAAAGTGAGACCGAAGCCCGTCAGTTTGGGGCGCTCGCCGGGCCGTTCGGGATCGAATTCCGGCTGCGGCTGGTCCGGTTCGAAATCGATGGCGCCGTTGACCGGCGGCATGCCCGGCAGGTTTCCCACGACGACACGCCGGTTGGGCGCCTGCAGCAGGTAGAAGATCGGGCCCCGGGTGCGGAAGTTTATGCGCCGCGTGATCTGCTCGGCGAGGCCCGCCAGGCCGCTGCGGCGGTGGACTTCGGCCAGCTGGTAGGCCTCGGAGCGCAGGACGGCGGCCATGTCGTTCTGCATCGCCGCGGTCGCCGTCCAGTAGACGCTGGCGAACAGCACGCCGGCGGACAGGATAAACAGGACGGCGTAGAGCAGCGGCAGGCGGAAGCTCGCCGAGCGCAGGATCCTAATCAGGCGCGCGGATGACATAGCCGGCCCCCCTGATCGTATGGAGCAGCGGCTTATCGAAGCCCTTGTCGATCTTGGAACGCAGCCGGCTGATATGCGTCTCGACGATGTTGGTCTTGGGATCGAAATGGAAGTCCCAGACCTTCTCCAGCAGCATGGTGCGCGTCACCACCTCGCCGGCGTGACGCAGCAGATACTCGAGGACCTTGAATTCCTGGGCCAGCAGCTCGATCCGCTTGCCGCCACGGGTCACGGTACGCGCCAGCAGGTCCATTTCGAGATCGCCGACGCCCAGGGAGGTTGCGGCGACGATCGGCGGGCGACGGGAGAGGGCGCCAATGCGCGCCCTCAGTTCGGCGAAGGCGAAGGGCTTGGTGAGGTAGTCGTCGCCGCCGGCCTCCAGTCCCGCGACCCTGTCGTCGACGCCGCCCATGGTCGTGAGAAACAGAACCGGCGCCTTCATGCCCGTGGCGCGGGCCGCCTTGACGAGAGACAGCCCGTCCATCTGCGGCAGCATGCGGTCGACGATCAGCACGTCGTATTTCTCGCCGGTGGCGAGATACAGGCCGTCGCGTCCGTTGTCGGCATGGTCGACCACATGGCCGTGCTCGCGCAGGCCCTTGGCGATGTAGTCGGCGGTTTGCTTGTCGTCTTCGACCAGGAGGATTTTCACGGCGCCCGTCTATCCCGGCGCCGGCCCCCGGCGCAACGCTCCCGAACTATACAAACATTCAATCCTGCGGCCATCCGGGCGCTACAGGCCTCCCCCCATATTGCGCTCACCCCCCAAGGAGGAGGCTGTAGATCATGACCAAGACCAAGTCCCGTATCCTGACCGCCCTGGCGCTCACCACCGCCCTGACGGCGCCCGCCCTGATCGCCCCGATGTTCACCGCTCCCGCGGCCATCGCCGGCCAGACGGCCATGCCCGTTCAGGACTTCTCGGATCTGGCTGCCAAGGTAACCCCTGCGGTTGTCAATGTCGCCGTGACCATGAAGGCCGGCGCGGACGACGGCGACGAGACCCGTATGTCGGACTCGCAGCAGAAGCAGATGGAAGAGTTCATGAAGCGCTTCGCCGAGCGCTTCGGCCAGCCGATGCAGCCGGGTCGTCCGGACGGCAAGGGCCGCCCGCAGTCGAAGGAAAAGGCCCAGGCCGTCGGCACGGGCTTCATCATCGACGC
>JAGNNA010000474.1 GCA_017990895.1 Reyranella sp. | reverse complement strand
TTCAGACCCTTGACCTCTACGTTCGGAGGGCAGTGGAGACACGTTCTCGCGGCCTTCCCCCGGTTCAGCGTCCAGATGAAGCCCGGCACCCCAATCGCTGAGGGGCAAGACCCGAGTCGGGTAAGCATTGCCGGGCTCAGTCAAAGGCCCTTGCACATTGCCCCGCAATACGCGCGCGAGTTGGTCAGTTGGCGAGTGACTCTAGGCCGGATGCTTCCCCAGTGCTTCCCCGAGGAGCCGCGGGACGGGCTTACACCCGCTAAGTCATTGAAAAGGCTGGCGCTCCCTACGGGATTCGAACCCGTGTTTTAGCCTTGAGAGGGCCACGTCCTAGGCCTCTAGACGAAGGGAGCATAGGGCCAGAGGCGGACTGATAGTCGAATGGCGGCGCCGACGCAACCCCGCTCGTTCAGCCGGGTTTCCGGCCGGCGATCCGCGACAGGACGCCGGGGACGAAGGGGTGGACGGTCACACCGGCAAAGCCGGCACCCTGCAGATATCCCTTCACCTCCGATTCGGTGTGGGCGAGGCCGGTGCTGTTCTGGATGGCCTCGTTCAGCCCCCACAGCGCGGCGGAGAGCGGGCCGCTCCGGTCGTCGTGCAGGGTCTCGCCGATCAGGTGCATCTCGCCGCCCGGCACCAGCGCCTCGAAGGCCTTGGCGACGACCCGACGGATCAGGGCGGGCTCGTATTGTGGCAGGTTGCTCGCCATGACGACGACGTCGACGCCCGGCGGGAACGCCGTCTCGGTGAAGTCGCCGGGCAGGGTACGGACGCGCCCCGTGGCGCCGTTGGCCGCGATGTATTCGTCGGCCACCACCGTGACCGGCGGCAGGTCGAGCACGATCGCCTCGAGGCCGGGAAAGGTCTTCGTGGCCACGATACTGTAGGCGCCGGAGCCACCGCCGAGATCGAGCATGAGCTTGCGGCCCGATAGGTCGACGCTGCGGCTGAACAGGCGGGCGGCGCCCATGCCGATCGAGTAGGTCGCGGCGTGATAGCGCCTCGCGTCCTCGACCATGAAATCCACGTAGGCGCCCAGCCGGTTTTCCTGGCTGTCGCGCAGCCGCTCGGAAAGCTCGCCGAACGCCTTCCAGCGCGGCTTGGTGAACAGGATCCACGGGCCCGCGTAGCGCTCGCCGTCCTTCACCAGGAAGCGCTGGACGTCGGGCGCATTGGTGAAGCGCTCGCCGTCGCGCGACAGCAGGGTCATGGCGGCCAGCACGGTGAGCATGCGCTCGGCGTTGCGCTCCGAGATGCCGGCGGCCCTGGCGACGGCGGGGATCGTGTCGTGTCCATGGGCGATGGCGGTGAAGATCTCCAGCTCGACCGCGGCCATCAGGGCGGCGCTCTCCCAGTAGGCCTGGGCGATCTTCTGCAACCGTGTCGTGTCGAGGCGCTGGTTCCCGGTCATTCTGGCGTTTCCTCCGTTGTTGCCCGAGCATAGCGCGCGGGCCTAAGCTTCGTCGCCGCCGCTGGAGGACCGCCATGGACATGCCGATCGCTTCCGAACTGCCGCTTACCGGCATCGACGTGTATGCGCTGCCGCCGGCCGACGGCGAATGGGTGCTGCGCCGCCAGCTGGCCGCCGCCTACCGGCTGGTCGACCACTTTGGCTGGACCGAGCTGATCTACGGGCATCTCACGGCACGGGTCCCGGGCGAGGCGCCGCACTTCCTGATCAATCCCTACGGGTTGAACTACGACGAAGTGACGGCCTCGAACCTGGTCAAGATCGACCTCGACGGGAAGATCGTCGAGCCGAGTCCGCATCCCGTGAACTATGCCGGCTTCGTGATCCACTCGGCGGTCCACATGGCCCATGCCGAGCGCCACAAGGTCGTGATGCACACGCACACGCGGGCCGGCATGGCGGTCTGCGCACTGAAGGACGGGCTGCTGCCGGTGTCGATGGTCTCCACGGCGTTTCACGGCAAACTGTCGTATCACGACTATGAGGGCCCCAGCCTCGACCTCGACGAGCGGACGCGCCTGCTGGCGAACCTCGGCAACAACCAGGCGATGATGCTGCGCAACCACGGGCTTCTGACCACGGGCCGTTCGGTCCCCGAGGCCTTCCTGCGGCTCTACCGCCTGGAGCGGGCCTGCCAGATCCAGCTCGATGCGGCCGCGGCCGGGACGCTCAATGTGCTGGGCGACAACCTGGCAGCCAAGTCCGGGGCCGACATGGACCGCTTCTCGGAAATGGAGTCGGCTGTCGGGATCGGCGATCTCGAATTCGCGGCGCTCGTTCGCAAGCTCGACAAGGTCGATTCGAGCTGGCGCCACTGACGATCACTTGAGCTTGTAGAGCGCCTTCAGGGAGCCGCTGGGCGCCTTGATGTCGGCAATGCGCCAGCCTGCGGGCGTTTTCACGAGCTCCAGCAGGACGCGTCTGGATACACCGAAGTTCTGGAACGATACCCGGGCGGTCGCGGAATCGCCGCTGGCCGTCACGTCGATCGAGAGCTTCGAGATTTCCCAATCCTGGGCATCGATGAAGGGGTCTCCGTTCAGGGCCGGCACTTCGTTCCGGCGTTTGGCCTCTCGATTCTCGCGATCCATGGCCTGGGCGAGGGCCGGGGCGAAGAACCGGCCGGTATCGCCGTAAGGCTGTCCCTGGAAACCGGCGTCGAGATACGGTCGATAGAGAGACTCCACGAAGGCCTGCGCCGTGGTCTGCGCCAGCACTTCAGCACTTCTCAGGGCGATCATGATCCCGCCAGCCAGCAGGAGTCGGCGGCTCAATGTCCCGGCGGCCAGGTCTCGGTCCGGCCCGTTCATGCGCGGAAGGTCGTGCGGTCGGTGCCCGAATAGAGCGCCTTGGCCGACCGCTCGACGGCCTCGCGGTGGGTCGCGAGCGCGGCTTCGTCGAGGTCGGCCTTCGGCGCGGGCTCCGGATCGAAGTTTCCATAGGGATCGCGTCCGCGGACCAGGGTCGCCGAGTCGCGGACCTTGAGCTGCCGGACATGGGGCGGGATGTAGCGCAGGGCGAGCCCGATGCGGCGGTCATCGGTCGTGTTCGGCCCCGACGCGTGGGCCAGCAGCACGTGGTGCAGCGACATCTCGCCAGCCTTCAGCGCGACGTCGACCCCGGCGCCTTCCGGCACGTCGACGGCGATCTCCTGGCCGCGGCTCAGCAGGTTGTTCTCGTCGAACGTGTCGCGATGCTCGAGCTGGTTCCGGAGATGGCTGTCCGGCCAGAACCGCATCGCGCCGCTTTCGACGGGCGCGTCGGCAAAGGCCATCCAGGCCGTGACGACCTCGTCGGTGCTGAGGCCCCAGTAGGTCGCATCCTGGTGCCACGACACGAAGGAGGGCGAACGCGCCTCCTTGATGAAGAAGGTACTGCTCCAGCACAGGATGTCGGGCCCGATGATGTCCTCGATCGCGTCGAGGATGGCGGGATGCCGTGCGAGCTCGTTGGCCCAGGTGAAGAGCAGGTGAACCTTGTGCCGCATGTTTCC
>JAGNNA010000473.1 GCA_017990895.1 Reyranella sp. | reverse complement strand
GCGGTGCAGTCATGTGCTTCGCCAGGCGCGTTATGGCGGAAGGGTCGAGCCGGTCAATCCCAGCGGGATCGATACTCGGTTACGAGTTGGTGATCTCGGTCACAGGCGACCGAGGCCCCCCCCCCCCTGCTTCTACGACAGGTTGGGCACGCTCACGGGCAAGGCGGAGGGGTCGCCACCGTGGGGCGAGCGGCGGCGCCGAAGTTCAACGACACCGGGACAGTGGCGGGCGCGGCCGGGCGGGCCGGCACGCTACCGAATCGTTCGCAAGTGCAGCAAATCCAAGAGGTTGCCCACTGTGACCTTTAACGACCGAAACACCGCTGACGCTGAAAGCGTAACATTTTCAACATGTTAGGCACCTTGCGCGGGTGTTGCATTTTTGCAACTTTTTGTTGGACTTGTGGATAGTCCGTGGCCAGTATCGCCCCCGAGCGAGGCACGCGGGGGTACCGGCCAGGGGGAGGTCGGTGGGTCGTTGGTCGCCTCACCTGTCAATCAGTAGCGTTCAATGGAACGGGAGCGGCCTCACGATGACGTCCACCATGACGCGTCTCCAACGCGCCTATAGCTGGCGAACCATCCGCAGCCTCACGGCAGCGACCATTGCAGTCTCCTCTCTCTTTTGCGCCGCGAGCGCCATGGCCCAGGTGAAGGCCCCGTCCAAGAACCAATTCAAGAAGCCCGTGGCCCGGTCGGCCCAGGCGCCGGCCCCCAGTGAGGACGTGCAGGCGTTCTCCATTGCAGCCGACAGCTCGGTCGCCCAGCAGCTCATCCTCCTGCAGGTCGATCCGAACGATGCGCAGGCCGCCGCCGACGCCGTCGGCAAGGCGCTCAGCCAGCCCGAGGTCAAGGCCGCCAGTTCCGGCCGTGCCGTGCTCGCCCCCCAGGGTGCCGGCCAGCCCAAGCGACTGGTCTCCCTGCAGCTTTATTCGAACAAGTCTCTGGCCGTCGACCTTTCCCGGGGTGCCGATGGCGCTTTCGGCTTCAAGCTCGCTCCCGGCGCCACCGAGGACGACGACGAGCGCGTCTCGAGCCTGCCGGGCTCGGCGCCGGCGAATGCCGGCGCGGGCGCCCGTTCCGTCGTCCCCGACTCGGTCAAGACCGTCAAGGCGAGCAGCGCCACGCTGGCCACGAGCCTCGCCCCGACCGGCGCCAATCCGGCGGCTCTCAAGGAGCTGACCCAGGCACTTTCCGGCTTCGCACCGGCCGCCGCCCGGATCGACGTCGTCCAGGGGCGCACCGCGGACGGCACGCCGCGCATCCTCGTCGCGAGCCTGGGCGACGGCGCCGCCAAGCAGTCCTTCTGGTGGTTCGCTCCCCAGAACCAGCCGGAAGGCTGGTTCGACGATCAGGGCCGCCGGCTCGGCGGTACCGCACTCGCCAATCCGCGTCCGGAGGCACGCCAGTCCTCGCCGTTCGGCACGCGCCGCTACTATGGCCGCAAGAGCGGCGGCGGCTTCCACAACGGTATCGACTTCGAGGGCAAGACGGGCGAGCCGATCTACGCAGCGGCCGACGGTTTCATCAATCACCAGGGCTGGTACTTCAACTACGGCCGTACGGTGAAGATCAGCCATGCCGACAATTTCGAGACGCTGTACGCGCACATGTCGCGCTTCGCCGACGGCATCGGCCCCGGCATTCGCGTCCGAAAGGGAGACCTGATCGGCTATGTCGGCTCGACCGGCCGGTCGACGGGCGCGCACCTTCACTTCTCGGTGATCGTGAACGGCCAGTTCGTCGATCCACAGCCCTACATCTCCGAGGGCGGTGCCAACGGCATCCTCGCGGGCGAGCAGCTCGTCTCCTACCGTCAGTGGCAGCAGGAGATCAAGCGCGCCTCCGAGCGCAGCCGCGGCAGCAGCGACGGTCGTTTCCAAGGCCTGCAAGGCGCGGATCCGTGGTCGTCCAACCCGTTCTCGTCGCGCACCGCCGACCGCCTCTGATGGGCATCGAACGGACGCGCGGCGCCGTTGCGTCCGCAAGGTTGTTCGCCTAGGAATTGCGTCATCGATTCTGAACGGTCGCGACAGGCGGCCGACGGGAACGTCTGAGGCAACCACGAGGGATGACAAAATGCTGAAGAAAATAATGGCCGTCGTCGTCACCGTCGGTCTGGTCGGTGTCGCCGGCACGGCGCATGCCGGCAAGGATCTCGATGCGGTGAAGGCGCGCGGCCAGCTGATCTGCGGCATCAACACGGGCGTCGCGGGCTTCGCCCAACAGGACGACAAGGGCAAGTGGACCGGCTTGGACGTCGATGTCTGCCGCGCGGTGTCGGCGGCGATCTTCGGCGACGCCGAAAAGGTCAAGTACGTTCCGACCACGGCCCAGCAGCGCTTTACGGCGCTCCAGTCGGGCGAGGTCGACGTGCTCTCGCGCAACACGACCTACACGCTCACCCGCGACACCGCGCTCGGCCTCGAGTTCACCGGCATCAACTATTACGACGGTCAGGGCTTCATGGTGCCGAAGAAGCTCGGCGTGAAGAGCGCCAAGGAGCTGAACGGCGCCACCGTCTGCGTCCAGCCGGGCACGACCACCGAACTCAACCTTGCTGACTACTTCCGCGCCAACAAGATGACCTTCAAACCGGTCGTCATCGAGAAGGTCGAGGAAATCCGCGCCGCCTTCTATGCTGGCCGCTGCGACGTCTACACGACCGACGCCTCGGGCCTCTACTCGACGCGCGCCGCGAACACCCCGGCGCCGGCCAAGCCGGACGACTTCATCATCCTGCCGGAGATCATTTCCAAGGAGCCGCTGGGACCGGCGGTGCGCCAGGGCGACAACCAGTTCGCAGACATCGTGCGCTGGGCCTTCTACGCGATGGTCGAGGCCGAGGAAGCCGGCATCACCTCGAAGAATGTCGACGAGATGCTGAAGAGCGACAATCCCTCGATCAAGCGCATCCTCGGCGTCACGCCCGGCATGGGCAAGGCGCTCGGGGTCGACGAGAAGTGGGTCTACAACATCGTCAAGCAGGTCGGTAACTACGGCGAGAGCTTCGACCGCAACGTCGGCAAGGGTTCGCCCCTCAAGATCGATCGCGGCCTGAACGCGCTGTGGACCAACGGGGGCCTGCAGTACTCCCCGCCGATCCGCTAGCCTCCGGATACGACATGACGACGAACCGCCGCCCGAAGGGCGGCGGTTTTCGTTTGGCCGTTGCAAACGGCCCGGCAATGCGCACAGTCGCGAACCGGGGAAGTGTCGGGGGACACGATGCGCAGGTTCGTACTATCGGCAATCGCCGGCTTTTCAGCTTTGGCAGCCACACAAGCCATGGCCGGGCCCGTCCTGGACGCCGTGAAGGCACGCGGGCAGCTCCTGTGCGGCGTCAGCGCGGGCCTCGTGGGCTTCATGCATGCCGACAGCCAGGGGGCCTGGCGCGGGCTTTCGGTCGACATGTGCCGCGCCACGGCGGCCGCCCTCTTGGGTGCCGGGAGCCAGGAGCAGTACGTGC
>JAGNNA010000119.1 GCA_017990895.1 Reyranella sp. | reverse complement strand
GCCGTCAACTCCCGCACCGGCACGGCCGCGCCGATCACGAAGCGCTGCCCCAGCAACGGCGGCATCCGGTGGACGATCACGCGATAGGCATGGCCTCCGGCTTCGACCTGACGGTCGATCTTCGCGTCGGTCGCGACCCCTTCCTCCACGGCGTTGTGCAAAATCTGTCGCACCAGCGCGTCCGCCGGCAGACAGCCGGGCAGGGTCGGCGCGCACGGCGCCGACTCGATCTCCACGCCGCCACCGGCATTGCCCACCACGATCACCGAATTGGCGGTGATCTTGTAGGCGGTGAGAAGCTCCGACAGGGTCCGGAGCGTGAAGTCGAAACCCATGACGCCGAGACCGGAGCGCAGCGGGATGCCGGCAGAGATGCCTGCGTCGGGTGTCTGGGCGAAGCGATAGGGTTCGGTGAGGATCGCCTGCTTCGCCTTCATCGCCTCGACGTACCAGGGCCGGATGCGGGCATCGAAGCTCGTCGTGGTCGTTCGGGCGTCACCGTGGCTACCATCGGGCAGATAGAACCAGTAGGTTTCCTTCCGCGGCGGCGCCCCGGCCTCGATCACCCGCACGATGATCGATTCCCCATCCGGCGCATCGAGTTCGATCCGCTGCTCGATGGTGAAGGTCTCCGGTCTCCCGGCATAGATGAAGCTGCCGTCGGCATAGCCGACGAACGCCGACTGCACGGCCCGATGGCGATCCAGCATGGCGACGAGCTGGTGCCGGCGCTCCTCGTCGGTCACCGGATTTTCCGTGGCGTTGAAGCTCGGGCCGAAGGCCAAGGTCTGGCCGACCGAAACCACCACATGCAGGCCGTCGGTGAGGAAGCCCTCCACCGCCGACTCGAGATGAGCCACCCGCTGGTCGGCACTGCGCTGTTCGAGCAGATCGACGGACCGCCAACCGAGCCACAGCAGCACGCTCGTGAGCGGCACCACGACCAGGGCCATCAGCGTCAGGATCGTGACGCTGAACGGAATTGACCGCCGCTCCGGCATTACGCGTCAGACAAACGCAGAAGCCGCAAACGTCAGGCCTTCACCGCATTCCACTTGCAGCCACCATCCTGGCTCTGGGCGACCAGGGTCGGTGGCGTCGCGCCGAGGTCGGCCGTGTAGATCAGGTTCATTCGACCGAGGTTGAAGGTGCCCTGATACACGTTCGGGCGAAGCGGCTTCATCTTCACGTCGATGCCGCCAGCCGACTTCAGTTCGACCTGACCATTGACGATCGTGAACGTGTGCTCACGTGTGAAGGACGGGTCGGCCTGGATGCACCCAGAGATGTTGTTTGGATTCTGCTTGAACGAGAATTTCACCTCGACGTTCTGCTGGGCGAACGCTGCAAGGGGTATCAGCCCTACCAGGGCAAGCGTGGCCAATCTCGTGATGAACATGATGCTCTTCCTTGGTTGACCCGGGCTCGTGCAGTTTACCGCAGCCGGGCAGCGACGTCAGTCCTTGCTGCGCAGCAACCCGTAGGCCCCGCCCGCGATTGCTCCACCCACCAGAGGCGCCACCCAGAACATCCAGAGTTGCGTCAGGGCCGCGCCGCCCACGAACAGCGCCGGTGCCGTGCTGCGCGCGGGATTCACCGACGTATTGGTGACCGGAATGGTCACAAGGTGAATGAGCGTGAGCGCGAGGCCGATCGCGAGACCTGCCACCGCCGGGCTGACGCGCTTGTCGGTGGCGCCGAGGATGATGGTCACGAAGCCGAAGGTCATGA
This sequence comes from Reyranella sp., assembly GCA_017990895.1. GTDB lineage: Bacteria > Pseudomonadota > Alphaproteobacteria > Reyranellales > Reyranellaceae > Reyranella. Next base: position 11,183 of record JAGNNA010000119.1, on the reverse strand, counting down.
CCACTTCGATGACCAGCGCGGAGACGAGCCCGTACTTGCCAGGCGAGTGATCGCCGTAGCCGTTGGTCGCAAAGCTGCCGATCTCGGCCCCGGCCTTACCGGTCGCGATGACATAAAGAATGGCGGCGCCCGCGATGCCACCCAGTACCTGGGCGACCACATAGTGGACGACCTCGCTGAAGGGAAAGCGGCCCGCCACCGCCAGGCCAACCGTCACCGCCGGGTTGAAGTGACCGCCCGACACCCCGCCCACGGCATAGACCATCGTGAGGACGGTGAGGCCGAAGGCGAGCGCTACGCCGGCGAAGCCGATGCCGAGTTGCGGAAAGCCGGCGGCGAGCACCGCACTGCCGCATCCGCCCAGCACTAGCCAGGCGGTTCCGAGAAATTCTGCGTAGAGGCGATTGGTGACAGGCATTTTCTCTCCCCGAGTTGCCGCGGTGAACCTACACCTTTTTCGACTATTCTCCCAGCCCATGCGTAAAGCCGGGAGGACATTTGCACTGCCGTCCGACATTCCCCGCACTGCAACAAGCGAAGCGTCACCGAACAGAAACCTGCCGTTCACGGAAGCGCCCTAGCGTGCCGCCCTCGTTTGAAGAGGGTTTGTACCATGTTTTTGCGCCGCCGCGCTTTGATCGCCGCATCCGGCCTCGCCGCCACCGGCTTTGGCCTGCCGCGTATCGCACTGGGGCAGGCCGACAGCCGGCCTGCCATCACCATCGCGGTGCAGCAGATCGCCAACAGTGCCGCGCTGGAGCCGCTGCGCGAGCAGTCCAATGTCGGCCAGCGCGTCTTCTCCTTCATGTTCGAGCGGTTGATCATGCAGGACCTGCTCGCCAAGCTGGAGGAGGTGCCGGGCCTCGCCGAGAGTTGGAAACGCATCGACGAGCGCACTGTCGAGTTCAAACTGCGCCAAGGCGTGAAGTTCCATAATGGCGACGAGCTGACGGCCGACGACGTGGTCTTCACCTTCAGCCGCGACCGCATGTTCGGCCCCGACTACGACATCACCTCGAACAAGACGCTGTTCACCTCGGTGCTGATCCGCGATTCGGTGCAGGGCAAGAACCTGCCGCCGGAAGTGCCTGCCGTCGCCAAGCGCCTGTTCCCCGCGCTGGAGAAGGTCGAGGCCGTCGACAAGTACACGGTGCGCTTCGTCAACCGCACGCCCGACGTGACCATGGAAGGCCGCATCGGCCGTCTCGGCAGCGACATCGTCTCGCGCCGCGCCTACGAGGAAGCCAAGAGCTGGCTCGACTGGGCACGCGCGCCGGTTTCGACCGGCCCGTACAAGGTACGCGAGTTCGTGCCCGACCAGTCACCGACGCTCGATGCGCACGACGACTATTGGGGCGGCCGTCCGCCGTTGAAGAGCGTGCGCATCATGGTGGTGCCCGAGGTCGCGACCCGCATCAACGGCCTGCTGGCCGGTCAGTTCGACTTCATCTGCGACGTGCCGCCCGACCAGATCCCGGGTATCGAGAAGAATCCGAAGTTCGAAGTGCTGGGCAGCACCATCGTCAACCACCGCATCACGGCGTTCGACAAGAACCATCCGCGACTCGCCGACCCGCGTATCCGCCAGGCCTTCACCCATGCGATCAATCGTCAGGCGATCGTCGATGCGCTGTGGTCGGGCCGCACCCGTGTGCCGGCCGGCCTGCAGTGGGAATTCTACGGCCCGATGTTCGTCGAGAACTGGACGGTCCCGGCCTACGATCTCGCGAAGGCCAAGGCGCTGCTCAAGGAAGCCAACTACAAGGGCGACCCGATCCCGTACCGCCTGCTCAACAACTACTACACCAACCAGGTGTCGACCGCGCAGGTGCTGGTCGAGATGTGGCGCACCGCCGGCCTCAACGTGCAGATCGAGATGAAGGAGAACTGGCAGCAGGTCTTCGACGCCAACAGCCCGCGCGCCGTGCGCGACTGGTCCAACAGCGCCGGCTTCAACGATCCGATCTCCTCGCTCGTCGCCCAGCACGGGCCGCAGGGCCAGCAGCAGCAGGTCGGCGAATGGACCAACGAGGAGATGAACAAGCTGTCGGTCGCGATGGAGGTCGAGACGGACATGGGCAAGCGCAAGGCGATGTTCAGGCGGATGCTCGAGATCTGCGAGCGCGAAGACCCAGCCTACACGGTGCTGCACCAGAATGCGACCTTCACGGCCAAACGCCGCGACATCAAGTGGAAGGCCTCGCCGTCCTTCGCCATGGAGTTCCGCAGCAACAACTTCTCGGTCTGAGCGGCACGATGACGACTCCCCTCGTCGCGGTGCGCGATCTCACGGTCGACTTCGGCAGCGGCGCGCAGGCCTCGCGCGCCGTCGATGGCGTGAGCCTGGAGATCGCGCCAGGCGAAGCGCTGGGCATCGTGGGTGAATCGGGATCGGGCAAGAGCGTGACCTGGCTGGCCGCGCTCGGTCTGCTGCCGACCAAGGCCCGCGTGACGGGCTCGGTCCGCCTCGACGGAAGGGAGTTGGTGGGCGCCGCCCGCAGCGATCTCGAACGGGTGCGCGGCAAGCGCATCGCCATGATCTTCCAGGACCCGTCGAGCTGCCTCAACCCGGTCCATCGCATCGGCCGCCAGCTGGTCGAGGCGCTGGGCCTGCATCGCGACTTGCATGGACGCGCCGCCGAGGCCGAAGCACTGCGTCTGCTCGACCAGGTCGGCATCGCCGACGCGCGCCGGCGTCTGTCCGATTATCCGCATCTTCTTTCCGGCGGGCTGAACCAGCGGGTCATGATTGCCATGGCACTTGCCGGCGAGCCCGACCTGCTCGTCGCCGACGAGCCCACGACGGCGCTCGATGCCACCATCCAGGCGCAGATCCTCGTCCTGCTGGGCAGCATCCGGCGCGACACCGGCATGGCACTGGTGCTGATCAGCCACGATCTCGGGGTGGTCGCCGAGAATGTCGACCGCGTGGCCGTGATGTATGCCGGCCGTCTCGTCGAGGAAGCGCCTGGCGCCGACCTCTTCGGTGTGGCACGCCATCCCTACACGCAAGGGCTTCTCGCCGCGCTGCCCACCCTCAGCGGTCCGCGCCGCCGGCTGGCCGCCATCCCCGGCACCGTGCCGGAACCGGGCAACATGCCGGCCGGCTGCCGCTTCGCGCCGCGCTGCCCTGTCGCCGAGACGCGATGCGCCACCGCGCCGCCGGCGTCGCGCAGCGTCGGCTTCCGGCACGTCGCCGCCTGTCACCGACGCCTCGAACCCGGCGCCTCCGCCTGGACCCAGCCGCAGGCGGCAGAATGAGCGCCCTGCTTCAGGCCACCGATCTTCGCCGTCACTACCGGGTGCGTACCAGCCAGGGCCTCTTCGCGCCCAAGGCGGTGCTGCGGGCCGTCGATGGTGTGTCGCTCACGCTGCGGCCGGGCCGCACGCTCGGTCTGGTGGGCGAGTCGGGCTGCGGCAAGTCAACGACCGGCAAGCTGGTGCTGGGGTTGGTGCCACCCACCTCCGGCACCGTGCACTATCGCGGCCAGGTGCTGCCGTCCGTCGGCACCCCGGCCTGGCGAGGCCTGCGCCGGCACATCCAGATGGTCTATCAGGATCCGCTGGGCGCGCTCGACCGCCGCCTGCCGATCGGCACGCAGATCGAGGAGCCGCTGGTCATCCACGGTCAAGCCACGGCCGCAGAGCGCCGCGACCGCGCGCTGGCGACGATGGAATCGGTCGGCCTGCAGCGGCATCAGTACGAACGCTATCCGCACGAACTGTCCGGCGGCCAGCGCCAGAGGGTCGTGCTGGCGCGCGCCCTGATGATGGAACCGGACCTGCTGGTCTGCGACGAGCCGATCTCGGCGCTCGACGTCTCCATCCAGGCGCAGGTAGTCAACCTTCTGCTCGACCTGCAGGAACGGCTGGACATGGCCTATCTGTTCATCAGCCACGATCTCAAGGTCGTGCGCCAGGTGAGTCATGACGTGGCCGTGATGTATCTCGGCCGAATCGTCGAGCAGGGTGAGGCGGAGAGCCTGTTCGCCGCGCCGGCGCATCCCTACACCCGCGCCCTGGTGGCGGCGATCCCGACCGTCGATTTCGGCCGCGGCCCGAAGCGCGAGCGTCTGCTGCTGCAGGGCGATCCGCCCAACCAGGTGAATGTGCCTTCCGGCTGTGCCTTCCACACGCGCTGTCCCTTCGCCACCGCACAGTGCCGCGCCGAGGCGCCGACGCTCCAGCCGGTGCCCGGCGGCCGGCTGGTCGCCTGCCATCGCGTCCACGAAACCGCCCTGCAGGTCGCCGCCTGATGCTGATGTTCGCCACCTCGCGCCTGCTGCGCGCCGGCCTCACCATCCTGTTCGTGATGACCTTCGCCTTCGTGGTGCTGCGTCTCTCGGGCGATCCGGCGCTGCTGATCATGTCGGTCGACGCGCCGCCGGAAGCGATCGCGGCGTTCCGCGAATCCTGGGGCCTCAACCAGCCGATCTGGGAACAGTACTTCTCTTACATTGGCCACGCGCTCACCGGCGATTTCGGCAAATCGATGCGCGACGGGCGGCCCGCCATCGACCTCGTTCTGGAGCGCGTGCCTGCGACCCTCGCCATCACCCTGCCCGCACTGGCGCTCAAGATCGGCCTCGGCATTCCCGCCGGCATCTACGCCGCCCGGCATCGCAATTCGATGGCCGACCGGCTGACCATGGCCGCGTCGGTCGCGGGTTTCACCATGCCGAGCTTCGTGCTGGCGCTGCTGCTGGTACTGGTGTTCGCGGTCCAGCTCGGCTGGTTGCCGGCCAGCGGCAACAGCGGGCTTTCCTCCGCCATCCTGCCGATCATCACGCTGGGCACCGGCGGGGCCGCGATCATGGCGCGCTTTACGCGCTCGGCCATGCTCGAAGTGCTGGGCCAGCCCTATATCCGGGCCGCCTCGGCCAAGGGTGTGACCTGGCATGCCGTCGTGACTCGGCACGCGCTGCCCAACGCCGCCATTCCGACCGCGACCATCATCGGCTTCATGGTGGGCAGCCTGGTGGCCGGCGCCGTCGTGGTCGAAAGCGTCTTCTCCTGGCCGGGTGTCGGAAGGTTGCTGGTATCGGCCGTGGGCAACCGCGACCTCGCCGTCGTGCAGGCCATCCTCATGGTAATCGCGGCGTGGATGGTGATGGCCAACCTCACCGTCGACCTCGCCTATGGCTGGCTCGATCCGCGCGTGCGCGGCACTGCCGCGTCGCACTAGGAGCAGCAGCATGGCCATAGCCGAACGCGCGCCCGCTCCCGTCCTCAGCCGCCGCCTCTTCGCCCTGCCGCTCGGCGTCACCCTGGCGCTCGCCTGGCTCGCGCTGATGGTCGTGACGGCGCTGGGCACGGATCTGCTGGTCCCCTATTCCATCACCGCGCTCGACCTCAAGGCGCGCCTCGCGCCGCCGGCGCTGATGGGCGGCACCTGGGCCCATCCGCTGGGCACCGACGAGCTCGGCCGGGACGTGCTCTCGCGGCTCATCATGTCGATCCGCATGAGCCTGCTGATCGCCTTCTTCGGCACGATCATCGCGGCGACGCTCGGCACGGCGCTAGGCTTCCTCGCCGCGCACTTTCGCAAGGCCGTCGAGCAGGTGGTGCTGATGGCCATCGACTTCCAGGCCAGCATGCCGTTCATGATCATCGCCCTGGCGGTGCTGGCCTTCCTGGGCAACAGCCTGCCGCTGTTCATCGCGCTGATGGGCTTCCATTCCTGGGAGCGCTACGCCCGCATCTCACGCGGCCTCACCCTGGCGGCCAACGAGCAGGGTTACGCCGCCGCGATCCGCCAGCTCGGCGCCGGCCCGGCCCGCATCTACGGCCTGCACATCCTCCCCAACATCGCCTCGACCCTGATCGTATCGATGACGCTCACCTTTCCCGAGATCATCCTGCTGGAGAGCGGCCTGTCGTTCCTCGGCCTCGGCGTGCAGCCGCCGCTCGCCTCGCTCGGCAACATGGTGGGCTACGGCCGCGAGTACATCAGCCACGCGCCATGGATCATGCTGGCCCCGGCCGCCACGATCGTGATCACGACGCTCTCGATCAGCCTTCTCGGCGACTGGCTGCGCGACCGGCTCGATCCGACCTTGCGTTAGAACAGGACGGATCAATGGAGCGCGCCACTCCAGTGGCGCTCATGTCTTGTTGATCAACGAAGCTTGAGCGTCACTGGAGTGGCGCGCTCCTCTGAGCCCGACCTGACTTCTCCCTAAGCCTTCTTCTTCCCCTGCGGATAGATCGTCTCGCCGCGCTTCAGCATGTGAACGAAGGTCTCGATCTTCTTCTTCCGTCCCGCTTCGGTCTTCATGTTCTCCGTCCGGAAGACCAGCGCGAAGCGGTTCTGGGCACTGAGCGTCGCCAGCATCGCCCTGGCCTTGGGCTCGACGTCGATGGCGGCCTGCAGGTCGTCCGGGATCTTCGAGCCCTTGTTCCGGTAGGCGCGATCCCAGCGGCCGTCCTGCCTGGCCGCCTCGACCTGCTTAAGTCCATGCGCGGTCATGCGCCCCGCCTCGACTAGCCGGGCGACGTTGTCGACGTTGATCTGGCTCCAGACGCTTTTTCGTCCGCGCGGCGTGTAGCGCTGCAGGAAGCTCTTGTCGTCGAAGCCCTTGCGGATGCCGTCGATCCAGCCCCAGCACAGGACGACGTCGATCGCCTCCTTTGGCGTGATCGATGTCAGGCCCGAGCCGACCTTGTGAATCCTGATCCAGACTTCGCTTTCCTTTTCGTGATGCTTGCCGAGCCACCTATGGAAGCTCGCCTCCGTCGGAAACTCATGCACCTTGCTCGGGTCGACCGTGACCGGCGCCATCAGCAAACCCGGTAGCGTTCGACGGCATCCATATCGAGCTCGATGCCGAGACCGGGCCCGTCGGGAAGCAGAATGTGCCCCTCTTCGAGCTTGAACGGCGTCTTGAGCAGCTTGGTGCGCAGCTCGTTGTCGCTCATGTCGTATTCCAGCATCGACGGATGCGGCGGATGCTCGGTGTGCGGCGTCGCCGGCAGGGCCGCGAGGAAATGGCAGGCCGTTGCCAGGCCCACCGCGCCGCCCCAGACATGTGGCGCGACCCGCAGGTTCTGCGCATGCGCCAGCGCCACGATGCGCTTGGCTTCGGTGATGCCGCCTACACCCGGGATCGAGGGCTGGACGATGTCGATGCAGCGCCCGTCGATCAGCGCACGGAAGTCGCGGACCGTGTGATGCGCCTCGCCGGCCGCCAGCGCGATCGGCGAGCGGGCCCTGAGTTCGGCATAGCCGCGGAAATCGCCCGGCGGCAGCGGCTCCTCGATCCAGTGGATGTTGAACGGCTCGATCGCCCGGGCGCATTCCAGCGCCACGTCGGCTGTGTAGGCGCCGTTGATGTCGACCAGCAGCAGCTTGTCCGGCCCGATCGCCTCGCGCGCGAGCTTCACCCTCTCCACATCGCTCTTGATGCCGCGGCCGATCTTGATCTTGGTGCCGGCATAGGGATGGGCCGCCGCCTCCGCCATCATGTGTTCGAGCTGGCGGTCGGGATCGTCGGAGAAGAAGCCGGTCGAGGCATAGGCCGGGAAGCGCGTCGTGCCGCAGCCGCCGATCAGGTCGCAGACGCGCACGCCGAAGCTGCGCGCGATGGCATCCCACAGCGCCACGTTGATGCCGGCCAGACACGACGTGAGCTGATTGCCAACGCCCAGGTGGTAGATCGCGTTGCGCACCCGCGCCTCGACATGGTCGAAGTCGAAGACGCTGCGGCCGACGAACATCGGCTCGAGCATGCGGAAGTATTCCCGCGTGACCATCGGGTTGCCGAAGGCCTCGCCGATGCCAGTCACGCCCTGGTCGGTCTCGACCTCGACCAGCCCGCCCTGGCGGCGAAAGCCGCCGCCGCGCGACATGCCGTAGGCCTTTTCCGGCGCGAAGGCATATTCGAGTCCGATGAACGAAAGACGGCGGATCGTCGGCATGGCAGCTCCTGCAAATCCCGCGCTATGGTGGGGCCCAAAGCAAATCGGAGGCAACCGCTCATGACCATCCCCAAAACGCACCGCCGCGTCGTTCTCGTGCGCCGCCCGCCTGGCGAACCGGCCGAATCCGATTTCCGGATCGAGGAAGTGCCGGTGCCGGAGCCGCGCCATGGCGAGGTGCTGGTCAAGGTCCACTACCTCTCGCTCGATCCCTACCAGCGCGGCCGCATGCGCGATGCCGCTTCCTATGCCGCGGCCGTCGGCCTCGGCGAAGTGATGACCGGCGGCACGGTGGGCGAGGTCGTGGCCTCACAGCATGAGGGCTTCAAGGTCGGCGACATCGTCGAGGACCGGCTCGGCTGGCAGGAATATGCGATCGGCGGCGGCCCCGCCCTGCGCAAGGTCGATCCCTCGCTGGCGCCGATCTCGACCGCCAACGGCGTGCTGGGCATGCCGGGCATGACCGCCTATTTCGGCCTGCTGCATGTCGGCCAGCCCAAGCCGGGCGAGACGGTGGTTGTGTCGGCGGCGTCCGGTGCCGTCGGCCAGGTGGTGGGCCAGATCGCAAAGATCATGGGTTGCCGCACGGTCGGCATCGCCGGTGGCGCGAAGAAGTGCGCCTTCGTGAAGGACGAACTCGGCTTCGATGCCTGCATCGACTACAAGGCCGAAAAGGACCTCGACGCCGCGCTGTGCGCCGCCTGCCCCAACGGACCCGACGTCTATTTCGACAATGTCGGCGGCGAGATCACCGATGCCGTGCTGCGCAACATCAACTTCTTCGGCCGGGTCGCGCTGTGCGGCTCGATCTCGCAGTACAACGCGACCGGCGCGTCGATGGGCCCGCGGCTGCTCGGCACCTTCGTCGGCAAGCGCGTCATGGCACGCGGCTTCATCGTCACCGACTTCGCGCAGCATTACGGCCCGGCCATGCGCCAGATGGGCGAGTGGATCCGCGACGGCAAGCTCAAGTACCGCGAGGATATCGTCGAGGGCATCGACAAGGCGCCGCGCGCCTTCATCGGCCTGCTGCGCGGCGAGAACTTCGGCAAGATGCTGGTGAAGCTCGCATGAGCTACGACGCACCCTTTGCCGGCCTCAAGGTCGTCGACCTGAGCCAGGGCATTGCCGGCCCCTACTGCGCGATGCTGCTGGCCCAGCATGGCGCCGAGGTCATCAAGGTCGAGGGTATCGGCGAAGGCGACTGGGCGCGCATCCTGGGCGTCCATTACGGCAGCCACAGCGCCTTCTCGATCATCGGCAACATGGGCAAGCGCAGCCTCTCGGTCGACCTCAAGAGCGAGGCCGGCAAGGAGATCGTGTGGCGCCTGCTGAAGGACGCCGACATCTTCCTCGAGGGCTTCCGACCCGGTGTCATCAAGCGCCTGGGTTTCGATTATGAAGCGGTATCGGCCCGCGTGCCGCGCCTGCTCTACGTGTCGATCTCCGGCTTCGGCCAGACCGGCCCGCTGGCCGAGCGGCCCGCCATGGACCCGGTGCTGCAGGCCTATACTGGCATGATGGCGGAGAACCGCGGCGAGGACGGCATTCCCCACCGCGTACCGGTGATCGTCGTCGACATGTCGACCGCGCTCTATGCCTTCCAGGCCGTGAGCGCGGCGCTCTACGCGCGGCGCGACGAAACGAAGGGCCGCTACATCGACGTCAGCCTGATGCAGTCGGCGACGGCGCTGCAGTCGATCCGACTGATGGCCTGCCATCTCGAGGGCGGCACGATGAAGCCGGGCGGCGTGCCCGGCGGCGTGTTCAGGACGGCAGATGGCTGGATGTCGATCCTCGCCCTCAAGGACAGCGACTGGCAGAGCCTGTGCCGACTGATGGACGTGCCCGGACTGGCGTTTGAGGAACGGTTCGCCACGCCAGCGGCAAGGCTCGCCAACGAGGTAGCGCTCTATGCGATCATACGCCCGATGATCGAGGCGAAACCCTCGGACCACTGGAGCCGGAAGCTCACCGAAGCCAAGCTGATGCACGAGCGGCTGAACAGCTACGCAGACTTCATCGACCAGCCGCACGTCAAGGAAACCGGCCTGATCCACTGGCTCGAACAGGCCGGCGTACCGCAGAAGGTGCCGGTGCCCGCCCTGCCCGGCATGCTGCCGCCGGCACCGGGCACCGCACGCGCCGAGGCGCCGGTGCCCGGCCAGCACAGCCGCGCGATCCTGGAGGAGCACGGCTACGCGGCGAGCGAAGTCGATGCACTGATCGCCAACGGCACCGTCGCCACGACGAGGTAGAGACATGCAGAAGAAAGCCGTCGTCGTCGGTGCCTTGGGAGTCATCAGCCGCTATATCGTCGAGAAGCTGGTGGCGGAGGGCGACTGGCAGGTGGTCGGCCTGTCGCGCCGGCCGGAGAAGAACGGGCCGCGCTACCGGCACGTCTCGGTCGATCTGCTCGACCTCGACGATGTGGCGGAGAAACTCAAGGATCTACGCGACGTCACGCACGTCTTCTACGCCGCCTTCCAGGCGGGCACCGGCAACGCGGCGGGTTACGCCGCCGTGATCGCGCCCAACCGCGACATGCTGGTGAACTCGGTCACCGCGATTGCCAAGGCATCCGCCAAGCTGCAGCGGGTCGTGCTGGTCACCGGCACCAAGTATTACGGCACGCATCTCGGGCCACTGAAGACCCCCATGCGCGAGACAGATCCGCGGCACATGCCACCGGATTTCTACTTCGACCAGATCGACTGGCTGACCGGTTTCCAGCGCGGCAAGCGCTGGAGCTGGACGGAACTGCGGCCCCAGACGCTGTGCGGCTTCGCGCCCGGCACGGCCATGAGCATCATGCCCGCCATCGCCGTCTATGCCGCCATCTCGAAGGAACTCGGCCTTCCGCTGCGCTTTCCCGGCAAGCCCGGCGCCTACGGCACCATCTACCAGGTGACGGAATCCGCGCACTTTGCCGGCGCCGCGTTGTGGGCCGCCACCGAGAAGCGGGCCGCCAACCAGGCCTACAACATCACCAACGGCGACTATTTCCGCTGGCGCAACGTCTGGCCGCGCATCGCCCGGGTGTTCGACATGCCGGTGGGCGAGCTCCAGACGATCAGCCTGACCCAGCAGATGGCCGACAAGGCCGGACTCTGGGCCGAGATGACGAAGAAGTACCGGCTGAAGAAGTTCGACTTCGACCAGCTCGTCGCCTGGCCGTTCGCCGACTATGTGTTCGGCTCCGACTGGGACGTGATGTCCGACGTCACCAAGAGCCGGCTGCATGGCTTTCACGACGTGGTGGACAG
>JAGNNA010000472.1 GCA_017990895.1 Reyranella sp. | reverse complement strand
ATAGCGGTGATACTGCAGGCCGTTGATGAAATAGATCATCTGGCCGGGCGTGCCGTAGAACAGGCAGATGTCCGGCGGATCGAGGCGCGCCGAGCGCAGCGGCGACACGACCAGGCCGTTGTACTTGCCGTCCGGCACGCGCGGCATCTGCGCCTGATGGGCAGCCGACGCCTCCTTGTTACCGAACCAGACGCCGTTCATGTGGTCGCCCGACAGAAAGCCCTCGCCCGGATGGTTGAGGCCGACGACGCCGCCGCAATTGCCGCCGCGGGTATTGTCGACGGTGATGCCGAGCGTGAAGCCGTACCAGCGCGACTGCGTCACCATCTGGCACATGGTGAACTTGAAGCCCTCGGTCGGCTTGCGGACGCCCTTGATCTTGTCCATCTCGGCCGGGTCTTCGAACAGGCGCATGCCGATCGGCTGGGTGCGGATGCGCAGCAGTTCGATCAGCTTGTTGCTGGCCTCGGCCAGCATGGCGCCGGTGATGATCTCCGGCGGCGTCCATGGGGCGGTCTTGTAGCCCGGCGGCAGCGTCTGGACGTTCATTCTTGTTTCCTCCGTGTCTGGCTAGGTGAGGTTCAACCCGCCGTCGGCGATGACGATCTCTCCGGTAACGTAGTCGTTGGCGCAGAGGGCGGCCACCAGATCGGCGATGTCCTCCGGCTTCGCGGGACGCTTCATCGGTGATCGGGTCTTCCAGGTTTCCAGCATGTCCGGCCAGCTCGCCGTCATCGGCGTCTCGACCAGTCCCGGCGCCACGGCGTTGACGCGGATCTCGGGCCCCAGCGACAGCGCCAGCAGCTTCGTGACATGATGCAGCGCCGCCTTCGACGCCGCATACGGGATCGACGAGCCCTTGGGTCGCGAGCCGGCATGCGTGCCGATGTTGACGATGCTGGCGGAACGACCGCTCGACGCCGACTGCCGCAAGGCAGTTTCGGCCTCGGCGACGAGCATGAAGGGCGCGATCAGGTTGACGTCGAGCATCTGCCGCCACAGCGCCGGCGTCGCGGCCTTCAGGTCCGAGTGCGGGATGCGGATCGAGAGACCGGCATTGTTCACCAGCACGTCGACGCGGCCATGCGCCTCCAGGACCGACGCCACGAGACCACGCGTCGCCGTCTCGTCGCCGAGATCGGCCTGGTGGTAGCTGGCCTTGCGAAGCTCCTTCGCCATCGCGCGCCCAACTTCCGCCGAGCTGCGCGAATGAAGCGCCACGGTGTAGCCATCGTGCGCCAGACGGCGCGCAATGGCGGCACCGATGCCGGAGGTCGAGCCGGTGACGAGAGCAACGCGATCAGACACGGGACTTCAATGCCTCCAGCGTTTCGTCCGGACGCTCCACCATCATGAAGTGCCCGCAGTTCGGTATGGTCACGGCCGTCGAACCGGCGATGGCTGCAACCAGCGCCTTTGCCTTCGGCGCAGGCGTCATGAGATCGCCGTCGCCCAGCACGAACACGGTCGGGCATTTCACGGCAGCCGCCCGCGCCGGCGCGTCCTTGTAGGCATTGCACGCCGCGAGATCGGTGTGGATCACGTCCGGTTTGTTGCCTGCCAGCACGGCCAGCGATTCACGTCGCAGCCACAGGCCGGGCGAGACCATGCCGCCCTTGTGAAGGGCACTGCCCATGCCCCAGAAGGTCATGAGTTCCTGTACCTTCGCCGTGTTGGCCTTGGCCGATTCCAGCATTTCCGGATGGACCGGCATCTCCGACGCGACACCGCACAGGCCGAGGGCCCGCACCCTGTCGCCGTGTCGCGCCGCGCAGTCGAGGGCGACCAGCGCGCCCATCGAATGGCCGACCAGCGCCGCCTGCTTCAGGCCCGCGGCCGCGATCAGGCGCGCCGTCCAGTCGGCCATCGCGCCGATGCTGTCGAGCGCGGGGCCTTCGGACCGGCCATGCGCCGGGAAATCCACGGCCAGCACGCCGCGGCCATGATGGGCGAACCAGCGCGTCTGCAGGCGCCAGGCCGTGCGATCGAAGCCGGCGCCGTGGAGGAAGACGATCGCGGGCTTGGCCGGGTCGAATTCGGTGCCGCCGGTCGTTGCGAAAACGGTCCGGCCATCGACGGTGAGCTTCATGGTCAGCCCTTCTGCGAGGCGCGCAGCGCCTGCCCGAGATCGTCGATCAGGTCCTCGGCATCCTCCAGCCCGACCGAAAGCCGGATCATGCCCTCGCCGATGCCGGCCTGTGCGAGCGCTGCCGCATCGAGCTGGGCATGCGTCGTCGAGGCGGGATGGATCACCAGCGACTTCGCATCGCCCACGTTGGCCAGATGCGAGAAAAGCTTCAGCCGCTCTATGAAACGCCGGCCGGCCTCGCGCCCGCCCTTGATGTCGAAACTGAAGATCGAGCCCGTGCCCTTGGGCAGCATCTTCTGCGCCAGCGCATGGTCGGGATGATCGGGCATGTCCGGCGAGGCGATCCGTTCGACCGCGGGATTGGACTTCAGGAAGGCCATCACCTTGCGGGCATTCTCGACGTGACGGGCGACACGCAGCGGAAGGGTCTCGAGACCCTGGATCAGATAGAAGGCGTTCTGCGGCGACAAGCAGCAGCCGAAGTCACGCACGCCCTCGGTGCGGGCGCGCATGACGAAGGCATGCGGGCCGAATTCCTCAGCGTAGTCGATGCCGTGATAGCCGGCATAGGGCTCGGTCAGCGTCGGGAACTTGCCCGAGCCTTCCCAGTCGAAGCGGCCGGACTCGACGATCACGCCGCCGATCGCCACGCCATGGCCGCCGATGAACTTGGTGGCGGAATGGAAGACGATGTCCGCGCCCAGGGTCAGCGGCTTGCACAGGACTGGTGACGCGAAGGTGTTGTCGATCATCAGCGGGATCTTCGCCTCGTGCGCGATGGTGGCGATGGCCGGGATGTCGAGCACCTCGCCACCCGGATTGCCGATCGTCTCGCCCAGCACCAGCCGCGTATTGGGACGGATGGTCTTGCGGAAGCCTTCGTGGTCGCGCGGATGAACGAATGTCGTCTCGATGCCGAAGCGCGGCAGGGTCAGCGCCAGCATGTTGCGCGTGCCGCCATAGAGCGATGTCGAGGCGACGATGTGGCTGCCCGCGCCCATCAGCGTGGCGATGGCGATGTGCAGCGCAGCCTGGCCGCTCGACACGGCCAGCGCGCCCGAGCCCTCTTCGAGAGCGGCGACACGCTCCTCGAACACCGACACGGTCGGGTTGGAGATGCGGCTGTAGATATGGCCACCCACCTCGAGATTGAACAGGCTTGCCGCATGGTCGACGTCGCGGAACACGAAGGACGTCGTCTGGTAGATCGGCACGGCGCGCGCACCGGTCGCCGGATCGGGATGCTGTCCGGCATGCAGCGCCAGCGTGTCTGGCTTCAGGAACTTGGCTTCGACCACGTCGTCTCCCTCTCGGCGGGCGATCCTGCCGCCGTTATTTCTTGAACAGCGAGGCTGCAGCGGCGGCATGACTCCGCTTGGCCTTGATC
>JAGNNA010000471.1 GCA_017990895.1 Reyranella sp. | reverse complement strand
AGGTCGGCGAGCTTCAGCATGATGCGCTTGCGCTGGGCCGGCGCCATGTTGGCCCAGGTGCCCTTCTCGAAGGCGGCGCGCGCGGCCTTCACGGCGGCGTCCACGTCGGCCTGCTCGCAGGCGGCGACCTTGGTGAGGACCTGGCCCGTAGCCGGATTGACGCAATCGAAGGTCTTGCCGGTCAGCGAGGGGACGAACTTGCCACCGATGAAGGCCTGGTTCCGGTAGCTGAGGCCGCCAATGCGGCCTTTCCAGTCGTCGCGCGAAAGCTGGGCGCTCATGATCTCTCTCCTCCTTGTTGGATTGCGCGGGAGCCTATCCCACGAAAAAGCCGCCCGGAAGGGCGGCCTGATCGTCTGTCCTGCAATGCGGCAGGCTACTTGATCTTGGATTCCTTGAACACGACGTGCTTGCGCGCGACCGGGTCGTACTTCTTGAGCTCGAGCTTCTCGGTCTTGGTACGCGGGTTCTTCTTGGTGACGTAGAAGAAGCCCGTGTCGGCGCTGGAGATCATCTTGATCAGGATGGAGGTCGGCTTGGCCATGGCAATTGTCCTTGAGCCCTGGAGGGCGAATTCGCGGAGGGGCGCAAAGTAGTCGGCGGGGCCGCCTTGTCAAGCGTCCAGCTAGGGGCGGACGGCGGCCTCGCTCGTGGCAGATTGCACGGCATGGGCATAAAGGGCCCTGTCGCGCAGCAGGCGAACGGCGAGATCGACATCGGCTTCCGGTGCGGTCTCGCCCGGCGGGCAGATCTTGCGCAGGTCCGCCACTTCCTGCAGCGTCGGATTGCGCAGCGCGTGCCAGCGCATCAGGGAGCTGTGGTTCGAGTCCACCGACGCGACGCCCAGCTTGCTCGGGCCGCCGACCTTGGAGGTGCAGATGTTGGGCAGCACGCCCAATTCGTTCCAAGTGTAACCGGACGGCGCCTGCAGGCGCGACCAGGTGAGGATCAGTTCCCCCTCGTTGGCCAGCCGGACGACTGTCTGGACGGTGCCTTTGCCGTAGCTCGTGGTGCCGATCACGACGGCGCGGCCGCGATCCTGCAGCGCCGCTGCCACGATCTCGGCCGCCGAGGCCGAGCCGCCGTTCATCAGAACGACGATCGGGAGCTGTCCCGTGGTGGCCCGGCCGTTGGAGCTGCGATAGGTGCGCTTGCTGTCGGGGTGGCGGCCATTGGTCGAGAAGATCATGCCGTCCGCGATGAACACCTCCGAGACCGACTGCGCCTGGTCGAGCAATCCGCCGCGGTTCGACCGCATGTCGATGATGAAACCGGCCAGGTCCTTGCCGATATCTGCCTTGGCCTTGTCGAGGGCGGCCCGGAGATTGTCGGTCGTCGCCGTGTTGAAGCCGGTGAGATGGATCAGGGCGACATCGCCGCGGCGTTCGTAGACCACCGTGGTCGGGACGATGCGGCTGCGCTTCATCGGGAGGCTGAGCTCCGCCCCCGTGGAGGCACGCAGCACGGTCATCGTCACCGGGGCGCCGACCGAGCCGCGCAGCTTGGCCACGACGTCGGACAGGGGGCGGTCGATCATCGAGTCGGAGTCGATGGCCAGGATCTGGTCGCCGACCTGGATTCCGGCCTTGGCCGCGGGGGCGCCTTCCTGAACGGCACGGATCAGGATCTTCTTGTCCTCGGTACGCTCGACGGTGATGCCGACACCGCCGCCACCGTCGCGCTGGAAGCGGTTGTCCCTGGCTTCCTCGGGGTCGGCATAGCGGCTGTTGCGGTCGAGTTGCTTGGTCGTGGCGGTCATCGCCTGGCGGATGAGCATCTGCCGGTCGACCTGCCGCAGGGCGGGTGAAGCGTCGATGGATCCGGCCATCAACTCGGTGAGCGCGCTGCCCCAGGCGCGACCGTCCGTCGTGTCGGAAGGGGCGGGGCGGCTCACGATTGCCTTGCCGTCGCGCTTTACGGTGAGGGTGCTGTCGCTGGCCTCGAGGACGAGCGTGGCATCGCTGCTCGCGAAGCCACGATAGGCCTCGACCGACAGGTTGCGGAAGTTGGGTTCATAGAGATGGCGGTCGCCGATGGCGCGATAGGCCTGGAGGACGACCCGTTCGATGCCGACATCGCCGGCGCCGGGGCTGCGACCGTCTGCCTGGCTGCTCGGCGTGTCGGGAGAAGTCGCGCAGGAGACGACCAGGCACGCAGCCACGAGCGATACGACCGCCCGCGGCAGCATCGAACGAAGGAAAGGGAATTGAGGCACGTCCATATGCAGCCGCCACGATAGCACAGGCCGTTGGCGGGCGGCCACGTCGTCGTTCAGGCCGACGGGTCGAAGCTCCCGGTCACCGCCTTGGGAGCGGCCACCTTCTGTGCCCAAAGCAGCGCAATTACGGCACCCTTTATCCGCGGCAGCAGGACCAGGGCGAGTACGACGGAGAGCGGCAGCCAGAGGAGGGCATGAACCCAGAGGGGTGGCTCGGTCCCCCAGCGCTCGACCAGCAGGACCAGCGGCACGACGATATGGCCCACGACGAAGATGGTGAAGTAGGCCGGCGCGTCGTCCGCGCGATAGGGCTCGAGCGCCAGCTCGCAGACCTCGCAATGGCCCTTCATCTTCAGATAGGAACTGAACAGCCGGCCCTTGTCGCAGCGCGGGCAACGGCCTTGCCAGCCCCGCAGCAGGGCGGTCCAGAAATCGACCGGCGCGTAATCGTCATCCATGCCGGGCAGGATGCGCTCCGCACCTACTTGCGTCGGCGTGACCCTTTGTCCCGTGGTGGGCCACGATGCGCGACCGGACGCCGCGGCGGCCCACTGCGCTCCCGGCCGAACGGCGAGCGGGAATGTCGCGGCGCCGGCTGGCGCTCGACCCGCTCGATCACGTCGACGATCTCGAGCAGCAGACCGCCGGTGGCCGTATCGGCCTCGACGAGCTTCAACTGCAGCCGGTCGCCCAGCCCGAAGGTCTCGCCGGTGCGTTCGCCGATCAGGACCTGCCGACCTTCGTCGTGCCGGAAGAATTCCTGGCCGAGCGAGCGGACAGGGATGAGCCCGTCCGCGCCCGTGCCCTCCAACGTGGCAAAGAGGCCGAAGCGGGTCACACCGTTGACGCGACCCGGGAACACCGCCCCGACATGGCCGGCCATGAAAGCCGCGACATAGCGGTCCATGGCGCCGCGCTCGGCGGCGACGGCACGACGCTCGCACATGGAGAGATGCTCGCCAAACTCTGTGAAGCGGCCCTTGTCCTCGGACGAAAGCCCGCCTTCGCCCAACCCGTAGGCCGCGATCAGCGCCCGATGTACGATCAGGTCGGGAAAGCGCCGGATCGGCGAAGTGAAGTGGGCGTAGCGGGCAAGGGCGAGGCCGAAATGGCCGAGATTGTCCGGACTGTAGATGGCCTGGCTCTGGCTCCGGAGGACGGTCTGGCTGACGAGCTGGGAAACCGGCTTGTCGGCCACGTCGTGCAGGATGCGGTTGAGATCGGCCGGCCGCAGCCGCTGGCCGGTGGGGACCTTGAGGCC
>JAGNNA010000470.1 GCA_017990895.1 Reyranella sp. | reverse complement strand
TCGCGCTCAGCGCGTCCTCCACCCGGTGCTTCTTCTCCTTCATCTCGACCTCGGTCGTGGCGCCGACGCGGATGACCGCGACGCCGCCGGCCAGCTTGGCCAGGCGCTCCTGCAGCTTCTCCCGGTCGTAGTCGCTGGTCGTGTCCTCGATCTGGGCGCGGATCTGGGCGATCCGGGCCTTGACGTCGGCAGCCTTGCCCTTGCCGCCCACGATCGTCGTGTTGTCCTTGTCACACGTGATCTTCGAGCACTGGCCCAGGTCGGCCGTCGTCGTATTCTCCAGCTTCAGGCCGGCATCCTCGGACATGAGGCGGCCGCCGGTCAGCACGGCGATGTCCTCGAGCATGGCCTTGCGGCGGTCGCCGAAGCCCGGCGCCTTCACGGCCGCGATCTGCAGCGTGCCGCGCAGCTTGTTGACGACCAGCGTGGCCAGGGCCTCGCCCTCGACCTCTTCGCAGATGATCAGCATCGGGCGGCCGATCTGTGCGACCTTCTCCAGGACCGGCAGCATGTCCTTCATGTTGCTGATCTTCTTGTCGTAGATGAGCACGAACGGGTTGTCCAGCTCGACGCGCATCTGGTCGGCGTTGGTGATGAAGTACGGGCTCTGGTAGCCGCGGTCGAACTGCATGCCCTCGACCACGTCCAGCTCCATCTCGGTGCCCTTGGCCTCTTCCACCGTGATAACGCCGTCCTTGCCGACCTTTTCCATCGCCTCGGCGATCATGGCGCCGATTTCCTTGTCGTTGTTCGCACTGATGGCGGCGACGTTGGCGATGGTCGCGCTGTCCTTCACCGGCTTGGCCTGCTTGAGCAGCGCCTCGACGGCGGCGGCGGTGGCGGCCTCGATGCCCTTCTTGACGTACATCGGGTTGGCGCCGGCGGCCAGGTTGCGCAGGCCCTCGTGGATCATCGACTGGGCCAGGATCGTCGCCGTCGTGGTGCCGTCGCCGGCCACGTCGTTGGTCTTGCTGGCGACTTCCTTGACCATCTGCGCGCCCATGTTCTCGAACGGGTCCTTCAGTTCGATCTCGCGGGCGATGGTCACGCCGTCGTTGGTGACGATGGGCGCGCCGAACTTCTTGTCGAGGATGACATTCCGGCCGCGGGGCCCGAGCGTGATCTTGACGGTGTTGGCCAGCGCATCGACGCCGCGCTTGAGCGCATCGCGGGCACTGTCGCTGTGATGAATCAACTTGGCCATGTTTGCCTCTCCTTGATCAGGGACCGGTCGGCGGCTTTTCCGCCCCGGAGTGTGGTTACCGGTGGGTCACTAGCCGAGGATGGCCAGGACGTCGCTTTCGCGCAGGATCAGATAGTCGACGCCGTCGACGTTGACTTCGGTGCCGGAGTACTTCCCGTACAGCACGGTGTCGCCCTTCTTGACTTCGGGCGTCACGCGCTCGCCGCTGTCGCTGATCTGGCCGGGGCCGACCGCGACGATCGTGCCCTGCATGGGCTTTTCCTTGGCGGTGTCCGGGATGATGATGCCGCCCTTCATCGTTTCCTTCTCGGCCGGCTTGACGATGACACGGTCGGCCAGCGGCTTGATGTTCATGGCCATTCTTGGTTCCTCCCTGCGATGGTCTGCTCGGGTCGAAACCGCCGGAACAGTGATTGGCAGTCTCGCACTTCGAGTGCTAAGTGTCCGCAATATACCGTGGGGCAGGAAACCGGCAAGGGCTTTCAAGGGGCTCGCTGCGGAAAAATGAATTATTGCGGAGTGACCTGCCAAATTGACAGGACCGCACTAAAGAGGCATTCTGTCTGCGCAGACTTGGTGTACACGACCATTAACTTATATTCTTGTTATATCTTATCCTATTGACCACTGTCGGATAACGCCAGTCGCTTTCCATCAGATAGTCGATGTCCGGCCAGACCCTGCCAAAGCCGTCAGGCGTCCAGCAAAGTCTTCCAGCGCGACCGATTAATCGGTGAGGCCAGCGATGTCCACGGCCCGCGGCATCCCGTACACAACGCACGAGCTCTCGCGTTGCGTCACGCACCAGCCACCGGCCGCCTTCACGAGGCGCACGCCGGCCAGGCCGTACTCGCCCATGCCGGTCATAACGGCCGCGAGCACGCGTTGCGCACCGGCGATCCGGGCCAGGGAACGCAGCATCACGTCGGCGGCGGGGCGAACGCTCTGTTCCGGAGCGTCTTCATTCAACCTGACCACAGCCTGAGCGCCTTCCCGAACCGCCGTCAGGTGACGGCCGCCCGGCGCGATGTAGACCTTGCCTGCATGGAGCACATCGCCTTCGGCCGCTTCGACAACCGTCAGCGCCGACTTTGCATCGAGGCTGCGGCCAGGGAGAGCGTGAACACCGGCGGCATGTGCTGGACCACGAAGTCCGGCAGCGGGAACCCGGCAGGCAGCCGCGGGATCACCCGCGACAGGGCTTCGGTGCCTCCTGTCGAAACGGCAATGACCGTGATCCCGAAGCCGGCGGCGTGAGGACACGAGCCGCGCACGGATGGCACCTCCTCTTCCCGCTCTCGCTGGCCGCACATCGAGCACGCACGAATCCCAACGGGAGTCGGGAAGGATCAGACAAGACCTGCGAGGACCGCAGCGCCGCGCAGGGTCCAGTCGGCATCAACAAGACGCGTCGGCGCAGCCAGGAACCGGCAGAGCCCCCCCGTGACAACGATCTCCGATGGCCCGTGGGCAGCCTGCAGTCCCGTGACGAGGTTCTCGACTCCGCCGACTCCCGCATGGAACGCGCCTGCGGCCATGGCCGACGACGTATCGGCCCCGGCGACGAGCGGCACCTCGGCAAACGGGACGGGGCGCAGCCGGGCCGCCCGCGCACCGATCTGCTGCAGCGCGAACGCCATACCCGGGGCGATCACGCCGCCCTCGAACACGCCGGCGCGCAGGACATCGACCGTCGTGGCGGTGCCGACGTCCACGATAAGGGCGTCGGTGAGCCCGGCGGCTACCGCCGCCGCGACATTGCACAGGCGGTCCGCTCCAGTGGCGCCCGGCTCGGCGAGTCGGTGCCGATACGGCAGCCTTGCTGTGTGATCAACCTTGAAGAGTCCGGGAACGGCGTCCGCCAGCAGGTCATCGACACGGGGCACGACCGAGACCAGGATCACGGGAAGATCTCCGGCTATCGTCAGGATCCCGCACGAATCCCTCAGGAAAGACTCTCGGTCGGCCGGATCGCCGGGCGTCGCCAGTTCCCCGAGGCGGCGCAGCGGCGGCGCCGCTCGCCATCCCCCAGCCTCCCGCCGCGGACAGCCGTCAGCGGCCGTCCAGGCGGCAAAGGCCACGCGGGTATTTCCGGCGTCAACGATCACTGCCCGCATCGGCGCCTCCCTCACGGAGCTCATCGGTCGCAGGCAACAGGTGAACGTCGCCCACGCGCACCGCATCGACACGCTTCGCGCCGTCGTCAAGCACGGTTTCCACGAGCAGTGCACCCTGGTCATCCATGCCGATGGCACGACCCCGGATCTCTCCTTGCCGCGTCA